>JANMMV010000687.1:0-3850 GCA_031373565.1 Saprospiraceae bacterium | reverse complement strand
AAAGATGATGGGCGTTGATGACAAATACGGTACTATCACCGAAGGCAAATACGCTGATATCATCACTGTCAAAGGGGACGTTTTGCGTCATATTGCACTACTCCAAGATGTACACATGGTCATCAAACATGGTAAGAGAGTCAAATAAAAGAACTAAGGCGCAGTATTTTTTGATAGGCTGAGGAAATCATCGATCTCAAGTTGGCGCAAAAAGATCCTTTCAATTCGAAAATAGGAAATACTATTATTGTTTGATTTTAGACAAGTTGTGCCCGATACATTTGAATGGTATTCTTAAGTCCATAGTACAAAGCATCGGTTATCAAAGCATGGCCTATGGAGACTTCTAGTAAATTTGGCAAATGTTGCTTGAAGAACTTGAGATTATCAAGGTTGAGATCGTGACCGGCATTTACACCTATGCCCAATGCTTGACAGGTGGCTGAGGCTACAGCAAAGTCCTTGATGGCTGCGTCTCTGTTATTATAAAAATCATGGGCATATGGCCCTGTATAAAACTCAATCCGATCAGTCCCTAATTCCTTTGCAGCTTGGAGACGCTCTTCAATCGGGTCTATAAATAAGCTTACCCGAATTTTATGGCTTTGCAACTGACCAACAATCTCTTTTAGATAGTCAAAATGTTTGACAGTATCCCATCCCGTGTCAGATGTCAATGCACCAGGAAGATCAGGAACAAGCGTGCATTGGTGCGGTCGATTATCAAAGACTATTTTTAGAAATTCATCTGTAGGATATCCTTCGATGTTGAGTTCGGTAGTGACGATTTTCTTGAGCGCAGGCACATCATCATATCGGGCGTGTCGCTGATCGGGTCTAGGATGAATGGTGATCCCTTGTGCACCAAAGGATTCGCAATCCATTGCCACTTTGACAAGATCAGGATAGTTTGCACCACGAGAATTGCGAATTAGGGCTACTTTGTTGAGATTAACTGATAGGGATGTCATGCTTTTTCTTTCATTTATATCTGGATATCAAACGTACCTAAAATATTAAAAGTTTTAGATTGATACCCTTTTATATAGATTATACGCTCCTAAAGCTATTTCAAGATAAAATCAATATCTTCAATCTAACGACATTTTGATTTTCTCAAGTTTGTCACGTATTGCTTTTAGTCTTTTGAGAAGAACATCTTCTTCTTTTTTTCCTTGCTTTTGGCGTTGCAACTCTTTTCGTGCACCATCGACAGTGTAGCCTTTGTTTTTGAGCAGTTCATGGATTTCATTGATAACTTCAATCTCCTTTTTTGTATATTTTCGCTCTCCCCTATTATTTTTGGCAGGTTTTAGTTGCGTAAACTCTGTCTCCCAATATCGAATTTGACTAGCAGCTATCCCAAATATATCGGCCACTTCTCCTATAGAGTAGTAAAGTTTGGTAAGTGAATTGAGCTTGATCATGATGCAAGTGGTTTATTCTATTGTAATAACCAAAAAATGGCGTATTTTGTTACTTAGGGATGATTTTGCTGCTTTTCTTGTTTGTAATAACTGCACATCGTAGCTTGATTAGCCTCAAGGTAATATGTTCTTATGGGCTCTACAGGCGCTACACATATTGAAAAATACTTCAAAAAGGATGACATCTGGCAACTCTCAGTATACACTTCCCTATCAGATATCATCAAACTCCAATCGCTAGAGATTCAAGTGCTGATGAGCGATGTCTACGCAGGTGTGCATAGTGGAAATTAACTACTTCATCGGTTTTATTTCTAAGTCGAGGAGATCGAAGCTTTATACATTCGCAATTCCCCAAAGCTATAGGCATCACCAGCCTTTTCTTTCAAATCAGAAAGACCATTTCCTGTAAATCCTTCAAAAATAATGGCTAGTTCACGTTGTTTTTCATCACTCATCACATCCGCGATTTTGAGTTTTTTTTCTTCTATTAAGCGAGCGAAATGTGTTTCTATCGTAGTCGGCGTAAGTTTTCTTTCATGGGCAATTTCAATGAGCGATTTTTTATCAAGCCATAATTCGTAAGTGATCTCATAAGTTGACTTCGAACTCTTCTTTTCTTTTTTTGCCTTGGGCGTATAGTATGAAAAATCGTCTAGATCATCTTCGTCTTCTATAAGGGATTTAGGACGCCTGTTGATTTCTTCTCTTATCGCGGATAATTTGTTAGCACGGTAATTTCGAACAAAATCATTCGTCAGATTTTCCTTATTGATTTCGCGACCATCTATATAGGCTTGCAATAGCAATTTTGAACGAGCAATATCTATGATATACCTAAAATTTAATTCCTCTATCTCTACCAACTCATCGTAAAATTCCTTGACCCGTTTTACTCGTTTGAGTTCTTCCATTTTCATTAAAACCGCTTCTAAGGCGACGTCTAACTGAGGAAAAAAATGTCCATAAGCACCCATCACTTTATCATTAATAACCTGATAATCTTTGATTTGAGTAGCAAACTGGGCATCGATCCAACCGACAAATTTTTTAGATACCTCGGCCATGGTCGCAACGTCATTAGCTATTTTATGTGCCCATTCGCGACTCGAAGATTTCTCAGAATTTGCCGCATTCCTTGCGTAAGAGTCCGCATGCTTCCGCCATTCGGCTATCAGCACAGAAAAGTCGAAACTGCGTCGCAAGAAGTTATAGATGAAATGCTTAGTCCCTTCAGCTAGTGATTTTTCTAGCGTCACATCATCCGTTTCCGTTTGCGCATAGTTCATCACATCAGTCGCATTTTGAATCCCACGCATTTTGAGCATATCAACTAGTATCAAACCATCCATGCTTCTAAGCCTAGACAAGGCTACATATGCTTGACCGGGTTGAAAAACGTCAGCGACATCAAGTACCGCCTTATCAAAAGTAAGCCCTTGGCTTTTATGCACCGTAATAGCCCACGCCAATTTAAGTGGATAATGCACAAATGTACCCATGACTTCTTCTTCTACATCTTTCGTATTAGGATTCACATTGTAGCGCACGTTTGTCCATTCATATTTCTCGACAGAAATACTGTAATTTTCTTCGGTAAAGAACACCACAATCTCGTCCTTTGATAATGATTTGATGACACCCATCTTACCATTATAGAATTGTTTGTCTTGAGAAATATCATTTTTGGTAAACATGATTTGTGCACCTATCTTCAGTTGTAAAGTCGCGTCAATTGGATACATCTTTTCTGGAAAATCGCCTTCTATTTCTGCTTTATAGGCAAAACATTTTGTTTTCAAATTGTCTAAGGAACGACCATTAATATCATTTGCCTTTCGATTATGGGTCGTTAGATATATATAACCCGGATAATCATGCAATTCAAAATCTGGTTTTACATATCGGCCCAAAATCTCCAAATCTTCTTCAATGACGACATTGTTGCGAAGGTTGTTAAGGACTGATATAAATCGCTCGTCTGTCTGCCGATAGATTGTTTTTAGCTCTATATAGAGTGGTTCTGCTTTCTGAATGACATGCGCGTGAAAGAAGAAAACACCTTGATAATATTGCTTCAAAATATGCCATTCCTCGTTTTTGACTACGGGTGGCAATTGCAGCAAGTCTCCAATAAAAAGTACCTGTACGCCACCAAAAGGTTGATCGCGCCTCCGTACTCGCCTCATGACAAAATCCATCGCGTCCAACAAATCAGCTCTCAGCATACTGACCTCGTCTATAACAAGTAGATCCATCGAGCGTATCACTGATTGCTTAACGCCCCCCATCTTGAAAGTTTTGCTTAAAGATGCACTAGATTCAAGTCTGATAGGATGATCAGGGTCAGGAACGAAACTTATATCCGGAACGAAGCCTCCCGGAGCTAACTGAAACATCGAATGAATTGTAACACCACCCGC
>JANMMV010000596.1:0-3466 GCA_031373565.1 Saprospiraceae bacterium | reverse complement strand
GTAGCGCCACCAGGCACGTCTTCATCCATAAAAAGTATACGGTTGGTCTTTCGCAATGAATTCACAATGATACCGTCTACATCAAATGGCATAAGTGTTTGTACATCAATTAGTTCTGCCGATATGCCGTGACTTTGTAACAACTCGATGCCTTTTAACGCTTCTCTGATACAAGATCCGTATGTAACGATGGTCACATCAGAACCTTCAGCCAGTATCTCTGGCATACCGAGCGGAAGGGTATATTCTAGTAAGTTTTCTGGTAGTCGTTCTTTTAGTCTATATCCGTTTAGACATTCGATTACAATGCCTGGATCATCTGAACGCAGCAATGTATTGTAAAATCCAACAGCTTGAACCATATTTCTTGGGACGCATAGATATATTCCTTGCATGGATGTTAATATCATGCCCATAGGCGAACCGGCATGCCATATCCCTTCTAGGCGATGCCCACGACTACGAACGATCATAGGCGCTTTCTGAATACCATTTGATCGGTATCTTAGCGTGGCCACATCATCTGATAACATTGAAAATGCATATGCGAGATAATCCAAATACTGGATCTCTGCAATAGGCCGTAATCCCCGCATAGCTCCACCCATCGCTTGACCCATAATCGTCCACTCTCTGATCCCTGTATCAAAAACACGATCCTTTCCATATTTCAATTGTAATCCGGCAAAGCCTTGATTTACATCACCTATTTGACCAACATCTTCGCCAAAAGCCATCACTTCTGGCTTCGCGTCTAGTAACTTATCAAAATATTGATTCAAAATGTTGTGTCCACTAATGGACTCCGGTTCCAAGCCATACTTTGGTCTAATAAAAGGAACATTTAGTGCGCTATATTTCGTTTGACTATATAGATGTGTATGATATCGTTGATCCCCGATCTTCATGTTTGCATCTATAAACTGTTGTAGCTTTTCATGTTGTCCCTGCCCAAATCGTTTCCACTGGATTTGAAGATGTCTAGCATTTGATAGAACTTCAGAAAATACAATATTTACAGCAGATTGTACATGTTTTTCTAGTTGGATGATTTGCTCTGTTTTGTGGTCAGTCGCTATCGACGCATATATCTCTACAAGTTCTTTTTTTGTCGCTTTGATGCCAACATTATACTTTTCCCAGGCTGTATCTCGGGATGTTTTGGTATGATCTACCGCTTTTATTCGTAATTCTTCTAATTCTTCGGCGGTAGCGATGGCATTTTTTTCAATCCATTCACCCATTCGCTTGATGCAATCATTGTCTTTTTCCCAGTGTAAGCGATCTTCACTCTTGTATCGCTCGTGAGAACCAGAGGTTGAGTGGCCTTGCGGTTGCGTTAGTTCTTTGACATGGATAAGTGCTGGAATGTGTTGATCTCTTACTGTATTAGCTACCTTTTCAAAAGTGGCACAAAGGTTAGCATAATCCCAACCATTGACAGTATATATCAAAATTCCATTACCGTTTTCATCTAACAAAAAACCTTCCATCGCTTTTGAAATAGACGCTTTTGCAGTTTGCATTTCTACAGGGACACTGATACCGTAGCCATCATCCCAAACCGCTACAAGTAGGGGCACTTTCATAACGGCCGCAGCATTCATCGTTTCCCAAAAAACGCCTTCAGACGTAGACGCATCGCCTATCGTTACGAAACTAACTTCGTTACCGTTATTAGAAAATTGCGCTGAATTTGGGATGTTTAGATTTCTATATTTGCGAGAAGCCATCGCCAATCCCAGCGCTCTCGACATCTGACCACCGGTACAAGAAATATCGGATGACACATTGTACATGGATGAGTGATCCAGCCATTCGCCATCACTATCTATCAACGGGGTGGCAAAATGAGAGTTCATCTGTCTACCTGCGGAAAAAGGATCGTTTTCAGTGTCCGCATATAGCTGTGCAAAATATTGCTCAACGGTACAAAGACCACGAGCAAACATAAAGGTTTGATCTCTATAATAACCCGAACGCCAATCACCAAGTTTGAAAGCCCGTGCCATTGCGACCTGTGGTACTTCTTTACCATCACCCAATATCCCAAATTTGGCTTTACCACTCAGCACTTCCTTTCTGGCAAGTAAAGAAGCTTCTCTACTTATCAGACATATCCAATAATCGTGGAGAACACTTTCTTTGAACGACTCGAAATTGGCGTCTTGGCTTGGGTCAAATACTTCAAGTGGTGATGAATCATGGGTTGTCATGGCTTGGCTACTGTTGTGATGCAAAACTAATAGAAATATTAAAACTTTCTTTAGTTTTTAATGAAAGAACCAATATTTAACAAAAAATAGATTCGAACTATTGTTTTGAATTAATCAGAATAAGGTAATAAAATATTAAGTACGGTGATCAAAAAGTTCGAGAACAAAATAATATTTCATTAATAGCAGTAATAAGTTGAATGCCCATTTGTGGCATTAACTACTTATTTCTTCTTAATTGAGCAGCCGATCGCTTTTGTAACTGCGGGTTCTGGAGTTTTGCCAGCTTCCACAGAAGCGATCGCATTTTCAAGATATTTGATCGTCACGAGGCTAGCGTCTTCCGCATTGTTATCGATGGCACCGATATATTTGACTACTTTGTTCGCATCCAAGAGAAAAGCATGTGGCGTTTTAGTTGCCCCAAATTTTGGATAAATCTGCTGACCATTATCAAACAGATAGTCAAACTTAAATCCTTTGTCTTTTGCTCTAACTATCATGTTATCATAACTATCGTCTGGCTTGACGGCAGGATCGTTAGGGTTGATGGCGATGACAGCATAGCCTTTTGGCATATACTTTTTAGCCAAATCATTGATACGATCCTCATACATGACGGCAAATGGACAATGATTGCACGTGAAAACGATGATATAGCCATTTGCATTTTTGTATGATGCAAGTGAATGCATTTTGCCGTCTGTACCTTTGAGTGAAAAGTCTTCGGCTGTGTCACCCGGCTGGTATCCCACTGTAGATGGTGTATTGGCAAGTAGAAATAAACTAAATAAGATGGATTGTAACATGATTCATTATTTTTAGAAACTAAGTAAAGGTTTGACAAATTGTCGGAGTTGGGCTACGTTTTCAAATTCCTGATCGGTAAACAGTTTTTTATCGTTTTTGATGACCACCGTGATCGGTATCGGTCCTTCCCAATCTGGATGAACGCGCTCAATGTAACTATCATAATCCTTGTCGGCTAGCAGAAAGACAGAAGCCGATGTTGGGTTTTTTTCAAAATAGGGTACGACTTTTTTCTCCAATTGACTTTTAAAATCAAGACTGACGAGAACGACTTTATTCTTAGACCCGCTCAAACTTTCTGCCAAAGAAAAGAAGTAGGGTAGTTCTTTGACGCAAGGTCCGCACCACGTCGCCCAATAGTTGATAATGTAGGTTGTATCGGGAGAATTGAATCGCAGCAGTAGATCGTCGTACTTTTCGACAACGGTAATTGACTGCGC
>JANMMV010000559.1:0-4143 GCA_031373565.1 Saprospiraceae bacterium | reverse complement strand
CCCGGCATCAAGCCACGCTTCTTCAGCCAAAAGATAGAACAAAATGATCCCGAGAAAAATATACCCTCTACTGCTGCAAAAGCTATCAATCGCTCCGCAAATCCGCCGTTCGAAATCCATCTGAGAGCCCAATCTGCTTTCTTCTTAACACAAGGCATATTATCAATTGCGTTAAGTAGATAATCTTTATCTTTGTTATCCTTAATATAAGTGTCTATGAGCAAGGAATAAGTCTCTGAATGAATATTTTCCATCATGATCTGGAAACCATAGAAAAATTTAGCTTCCGTGTATTGTACTTCTCTGACCATGTTTTCGGCAAGGTTTTCATTGACTATTCCGTCGCTTGCAGCAAAAAATGCCAAAACATGCTTTACAAAGTAACGCTCATCTTCAGTAAGTTTGTTTTCCCAATCAGCAACATCTTGCTGAAGATCTATCTCTTCAGCGGTCCAAAAACTAGCTTCACATTTTTTATAAAAGCTCCATATATCATCGTGTTCTATTGGAAATAAAACGAATCTACCTGGGTTGTCGGCTAATATTGGTTCCATGTTTATGTTCATATTGTAAATACTTTTAGGTTTTGTTTTTAAACTGTCTCTGTTTTGCATCTGTTTTCCACAATTGACATATGCAAAAAAGATTACATGTGACAAAAGTAAGCTAGATTAATCGTAAGTTAAGAAAATATTAAGAAAATTTTCATATATTTTCTTTTCTTATCCTTAAATAGCTGATAATCAACTAAAAATTTGTTTTTGGTAACGCTCTCGATGGCTGCAGGTAAAAAAGTGAGCCACCGAATTCGAGTGCAAATTAAGATAGAAATTTATCAATAAAAGCTTTTTGTGGCAGGAGAGTTATCCACAAAATGTTGATAACTCTACAACATATTAATAATCAGATGAATATGTTCAACATTAACCTAATCATATGTTGATAACTTTTAATATGTATGACAAAGCATTGAAAATCTTAAACATATGTATGCAAAGAAACTTTCAACTTACTTTTGCTTAGAGAAATAATGAACTACAGCAACTCCTAAGACAACAGAAATTGTGATGATGAAAGGAAACGCCCAAACAGAATTTTGGAAAGGTAGATATGCAAGGTTCATTCCGTAAAATCCAGCTATCATGCTGGGCACCAATAAGATGATGGTGACGATCGTCAACCGATGGATAATAACGTTGAGGTTATTTGAAATAATCGAGGCATAGGCTTCCATCGTACTTCCCAATATATTGGTATAAACATTAGCGACACCCAACGCTTGGGTATTATCGATAATAATATCTTCTAATAAATCAACATGATTTTCATCATCCCCTAACTTCAAGAGATCAGTGCGTCTGATCTTCATCTTTACTAGTTCATTAGCGCTAAGGGAACTTACAAAATAAACTAAACTCTTCTCAATACGCAATAATTGCTGTAACTCAGCATTACGACTTGATGTATATAGTTCTTGTTCAATTAGATTCCGCTTGAGATTGAGTTTCTTAAGGTTTTCGAGAAATCGAAAAACGTTTTGCTCTAGAATCCGCAAAACAAACCCTTTATCGTCAGATGGATCAAAATTCTTTACCTTTCGGTTCATAAACCGCTCAATGATGGGAGATTCTTTAGCGCAGACTGTTACTACTTTTCCGCTAGTTAAGATGATACCGATTGGGATGGTTATATAAATTGCTTCACTTTCTTTGCCCTCATCATTTAGGATCGGGCTATTAATAAGGATAAGGATTGCATTATCTTCTTTCTCATATCGAGATCGCTCATCGACATCTAGTCCATCCGTTATAAAATCTAAAGGGATATCTAATAAAGATGCGAGATTATCAAGTTCTCCATGCTCAAATGGTGGATTCACATTGATCCAAGAAGCATTCGTTAATGAATCGGTACCTGTTAGCTCTTCGTTGTTTTTGTCTATATACTTGATCATGTTTCGGAATGTCCATTTTATATATTTTTAACAAAACAAGCGGATGGTTTAGCAACATCCTTTTTTAAAAGTCGACAAAGATAGTATTTTAGAACCTTACAAAAAATAAAAATTGAACTAAAGACATATATAATTTAAGATAATTCAATCGAAAATTGGATTTTTTGAGATCTTACTAGCTTTGCTGCGGTTTATTTTCAAACAATTGAGACTTATTTCGATATTTTTCGTTCTTAGTATATAACACATTCATTACATCAATAATATGCGTAAATTCATTTCAATACTACGTTATACAGGCTATTTTCTTGTAAGCCTTATTTTATTAGCGTTCCTTGCACCTTATCTATTTAAAGACAAAATCATTACCATTTTTAAGTCAGAAATTAATAAAAATGTCAACGCTGAAGTCCAATTTAAGGATATTGATGTTTCTTTAATCTCGTCTTTTCCTGATCTAAGATTATCTATTGACAGCTTGGCGGTTGTAGGTAAAGATACTTTTTATCAAGTCCCATTGTATAATGCGGTGCGGACTTCTATCGATATTTCCATCCCTTCTTTGTTGGGCGATAATCCTAGTCCCAAAATCAATGAAATTTTATTAGAAAAGCCATACATACAAATAATAACCCTGACCAATGGCAAATCAAATTATGACATAGTCATTTTAGAAGACACATCTTCATCAAAGGTGCAATTAGCGTTGCAAAGTGTACTTATCAATGGTGGAGAGTTAAGATATATCGATAAAAGCATGGATCTAGATGCGCATATCAAAGATTTTGATCATCAGTCATCAGGAGACTTAAGCGCGGACGTATTTGATTTGAAAACCAACACACAAGCCAAGTCAATGAGTATATTATATGGTGGTATGACTTATTTTAAAGATGTGAAAACCGATTTGGTAGCAGATATTCATGTGAACTTTCCTAAAAATAATTATAGCTTCAAAAATAATGATATTACTCTAAATGATTTAAAGTTAATAGGTAATGGAGATATAACACTGGCTGGAGATGATGTCGTTATGGATATTGACTTCAAATCCCAGACATCTACTTTCAAGTCTTTGTTGTCAATTATTCCGAATGCATACACAACCGATTTTAAAAATGTAAAAAGTAGCGGCAATGCAAGCGTGCTAGGTATCATCAAAGGGGTGTACAATGGTTTAGTGCCAAATTATCCGGCTATCGACCTGAAAATCAAAGTTGAGAATGGGATGTTTCAGTATCCATCCTTGCCAAAAGCAGTTTCAAATGTATTTGCGGATATTCAAATCAAAGCAAACAATCCGGATTACAGCGACATGTCCGTCAATATTCCTAAGTTCACTTCCAATATTGGCACCGATAAGCTCGCTGGTAAATTGCTCGCATCAAACGTTACGACCAATCAAAAATTGGATGGATTTCTGCTAGCTGACGTCAACCTTCAGAACATTCGATCGGCGTTACCAATGCCAGAATTAGAAGTTCTTGGCGGTCAATTAAAGTGTGATCTTACTTTTGCTGGCAGCATGAAAGATATAAGCGAAGCGAATCTTGATAAGGTTAAATTTGAAGGTGGTGGAACGGTCAACACTTTTGTTTATAAATCTAAAAATCAACCCAAGGTAACTGCAGATCTTGTATCAGCCAAAGCAAGTCCTGCACTACTCTACATTGATGCCAAGAACTTAATGATGGGTAAATCTGACGCGACGCTGTCAAGTAAAATTACTAATCCCTTGGCGGTATTTACTACCAATGCTAGTACCGATGTTTCCATTACCGGAAGGTCAAATGTAGTAGATCTAAATGAATGGATGACTGCTCCTACAGCTACAAAAGAAAATACGACAGCATCAGCACCTTCAAGTGTTAATATGGAAGCCATTAAGTCGTCAGTTATAGCGGTAAATTACGCTATTGGGCGATTACTTTATGATAAACATACTATCGATAATGCGCAATTCGATGGAAAACTATCTGGATCCGCAATCGGTATTCAAAAATGCTCAGCGAAAATGGAGAATAGTGATTTTACGCTCTCAGGTATGGTTTCAAATCCATATGCTTACTTATTTGAGAATGGTATATTGGATGGAAATATAAAATTCTTATCAAGCAATTTCGATGCAAACCAATTTATGACACCCACAGCTGCACCTGCGAATTCGCAGGCTGAAATAATCCCGGTTC
>JANMMV010000680.1:0-2220 GCA_031373565.1 Saprospiraceae bacterium | reverse complement strand
GCTTTGGTTCCAATGATTCTGGGCAACTTGGTCTTGAAGATAAAAACAATCGTGGAGACAATCTGAATGAACTGGGAGAAAAATTACCATACGTAAACTTGGGGCATGATGAAATCGTAAACATTTTGGCCGTTGGGGGCTCACATACATGCGTTATATTTGAAAGTAAGAGAATCAAGTGTTTCGGATACAATAAAAACGGCCAGCTAGGAATTGGCGATTCCAACAGTCGAGGTGATAACTTAAATGAAATGGGTGAAAATTTACCCTTTGTTGATGTGGGGAAAAGCAATTTTGTATTGCAGATTAGTTTGGGAGCTCTTCATACCTGCATGATCCTTGATAACAAAAAGCTGAAATGCTTCGGAAATAATAGATATGGTCAATTGGGTCTAGGTGATTTAGCAGATAGGGGTCTGAAAACAGAAGAAATGGGTGATGCTTTACCGTATGTGGATATTGGAAGTGGTAGATTGGTTGAATCAATTAGTACTAGCTTTTTTCAAACTTGTACGTTGCTTGACAACAATAGACTGAAATGCTTTGGGAGAATTGGAAAGTTTGGCTATAGGGGCGACAACCCAAATGAGATGGGCGATTCATTGATATATGTATTTTTTAATGGGTATATCGAAGAAGAAGCTTATAAATTCCCAAAAGCTGATTTCGTAGAATCAACTCACCCCCTTTACTTCAAATATTGGAAATCTCAGCTGGTGGACATCATACATGTGTACTCTTTGACAACTCTAAAATGAAATGCTTTGGTAATAATGTATATGGACAGCTTGGTTTAGGAGACTCATTGGATAGGGGCGATGATAGAAATGAAATGGGATATAATTTACCGTTTGTTGATTTGGAAGGTATCATATCTGTTAGAATTGGTTTGTATCATACTTGTGCACTGCTGGAAAACTCTAAAATAAAATGTTTTGGATCCAATGAATATGGACAACTTGGTTTGGGTGACAGGCTCAATAGAGGTGACAATGAAAATGAAATGAGCATAAATCTGCCATTCGCAGATTTAGGTACTGATAGACCTGTGATATCTATTGCTGCTGGCGGCTATCATAATTGTGTTCTTTTCGATAATCACAGGATAAAGTGCTTTGGATGGAATATGTTTGGTCAATTGGGGTTAGAAGATACAAATAATCGAGAAGATAATATGGGTGAAATGGGTACCATGTTGGAATATGTAGATGTAGGAAATGATATGCTAGTTGTGGCGGTCGGAGCTGGTAGTAGACATACATGTGTTCTTCTAGATAATTATAAGATGAAGTTTTAATTTTTTTGGGCAGCTTGGACTTGGAGATTCTATAAATAGAGGAGTCAAAACTGGTGACATGGGAGAAAATTTACCTTTTGTGAATTTGGGAAACGGAGTTTTGGTCAAAGAGATAAGTTTGGGTTATGATCACACTTGTGGATTTCTTAGTAACAACTCAACAAAGTGTTTCGGAAGCAATGATTATGGACAGCTTGGATTAGAGGATCAAGATTACAGAGGTGACAATGAAAACGAAATGGGAATAAATCTACCGCATATAAATGTTGGAAGTTTAGGGATCGCAACATCAATAAAAGTAGGCGGGGTTCATACTTGCATTTTATTTGATAATATAAGAATGAAATGCTTTGGATATAATGAGTTTGGACAACTTGGATTGGGTGATACAGAAAATCGAGGAGATCAACCATTTGAAATGGGTGATAACCTTCCGTTTGTTGATTTGGGTGTGAATTCATCAATAAACAAAATAGCGGTCGGGGTAGGACACACTTGTGTTGTTTTAAAAAATAGTGAAACAAAATGTTTTGGTTTCAATTTTCATGGTCAACTTGGACTAGGGGACACGGATGACCGCTTCAAGGCATCATATTCCATTAATTTATATCCTCAAGATGTAAAAGTCATTACCGAGTTAGACTACCTGCGTAATGCTGAGATCATTATAGGTGAAAACGCTTACATTGGCAAAATTCCAGACGCAATATCAAACCTAACAAATCTCAAAAGATTGGACTTGCAAAATAATAATATTACATATATACCAAAAAGCTTATCAAATTTGAAAAAATTGGAAAATTTGCGGTTGGGAAATAATCCAATACATTGTACATGCGAGTTACTAAGTTGGTTTTATACTTGGGTTGCAAACAGAAATGCGTTGAAAGATAAATCCTTGGACCTCAAAATTCATTTTCAGG
>JANMMV010000409.1:0-14285 GCA_031373565.1 Saprospiraceae bacterium | reverse complement strand
CATATTTTTACCCAAAAATTTCAAATGAAGCATATCATTTGATTTTGGATGCCCATTGAGTAGTGGTTCATATTCAAATCGAGTGTCTCTAAGTTCACTATCAATGATGGAAGAAAAGGCTAGATTAATATGATCACTCTTTCTGCTTTCAGCATTAGAGTCATGGTTTTCACTAGGTGGGAGGACAGAGTTTGCCATGAATTTTTGTTTAGTAAAGAAAATATATGCTCAAATATAGATGGAATATAAATTTTAGCATCATTTTTGACAAACATATGTTTAAAGAATATGTTTTCCTTGACCGATAGAAACCATTTTGTTACTGATAGCTTTTGATTATCAAATTAACTTTAGAGCATGACTATTAGATTCTTCTTGGGCGCTTTGTTGATTGGTTTTTTCGTATCGGCTAGAACGCAATCTGCTACTGATCACTTTAACAAAGGAGTTGAAAACTTCAATGCTAAGAATCTTGATATGGCGGTCGTCTCCTACACCAAATGTATAGATATGGACGCTAGCTACACCAAAGCTTACTACAATAGGGGAAATTGTAAACTAGCCCAAAAAGACTTAAAAGGTGCCTTAGCAGATTTTAATGCAGTAATCAACCTTGATGGAAAACATGCAAAAGCTACTTTATTTAAAGGATATGTTCAGCTGTTAATGGAAGATTTTGCTTCTTGTATATTGACATTAACATCGGCCATAATGCTTGACTCTAGCTCTGGAAAAGCATACATAAATCGGGGAACCGCATACTTAAAAGCTGAAAACTATGAAATGGCCATTTCAGATCTTAACAATGCAATCAAAAACGGGGAAGCCGGTTATACTACTTACCTCAATCGTGCTCAATGTTACACAAGATTAAATAGATATAACGAAGCGTTGGCTGATCTTAATGCGGCTAGTGACATGAAACCTGATCAAACTGTTACGAGTCAAGAGCGAGCAAAACTATATCTGAGATTAGAAAAATGGAATGAAGCGATTGCAGAATATACCAAGGTGATCAAATCCAATCCTCAAGATGCTGATTTATATCAAAACAGGGGATTTGCAAAACTAATGACGGAAGATTTTAATGGGGCATATGGAGATTTTGGGTTGTGTTTACAGATAAATCCCAGTCATAAATTAGCTTTAAAAAACAGAGCACTAACTTCATTTGAACTCAAGAAATATGACGAAGCTATCAAGGACTTCAATAAAGCGTTAGCGTTTGACGAAAAAAATCACGTGATGTACATGCAACGTGGCTTATGTTTTTTAGAAACAAAAAGCTTTGAAGCTGCAGTAAATGATTTTACTGTAGCAATAGATTTGAAATCTGATTTTGCAGAAGCTTATTTCAATAGAGCAAATGCTTATAGTAAGCTATATGACGTAAATAAAGCATGTAAGGATATCAAAACATCCTTAAAATATGGGTATGAGCCAGCTAAAGCTCATGTTAACACCCTTTGTGAGAACTAGTTCGTAAGAAAAGATTTGTTTTAATTATTTAAAAACCTATGTGAGCGGCGCCTTGAGATGTTATTTTTTTATGAAATAGGCTGCAATTTTTCTCTTGGCACGGTATTTGAATTACACATTGTGTATTTAGTTAATATGTTTTCTAACACACATTACCTTAAAAACATCAGGAATGCCAAAGTGCATTTTTCGTTTAATGCTTAATCTATTTTGATTATAAAGATCTCAAAAGCATGGGAAGTAGCTCAATTCATCCCAGCTATCAGGTAAAAGTACTTGATTTCCGCTTTTGTCTCATTTTTTAGGTTCGAGAAAGGAATTCTATACTGATAGAGTTCCTTTCTTTTTTCAAGAGTTAAACTTTAGGAAAACGGATTTATACAATAGCGTCATATTTTTAATAAATATAAAGATCTCAAAAGCCCAGGGAAGTAGCTCATTTCATCCCAGCCGTCAGGTAAAAGTACCTGATTTCCGCTTTTGTCTCATTTTTAGGTTCGAGAGAGGAATTCTATACTGATAGAATTCCTTTCTTTTTTAGTAGCGATCTGTTTTTCTAGGGCCATCACGATGATGCCCTATGAAACTATATAAGTAATTCCTTATTTTGCCGAAGCTGCATTTTTGTCCAATATCTCCAAAAAGATTTGCCACTGGATGTCGTAAGGAATGATCTCTATCTGTGGATCATTATCATCGATAGTGACCTGAACTCTTTTTAGTTTTTCAAACAAATCTTCATTAAGCCTTCTCGTTTTGAAAGGGTGAAAGCTCGCCTTAATGGAATTTAATACCATCTTTATGAAGCAATGAGCTCTAAAATAATTATTTTTTAAAATATATCTGTAGGTATATTGTTCTAATGATTCTGCTTTGTCAAATATTTTATTGTATTTTTTTTCTAAAAGTAGGAATAGTATCTGTAAACAAATAATATTGATATTCTGGCCTGTTTTGTCCTTTGAATAGAAAGGTACATCATTGAGAAACTTAGATAATGAAAAATTTCTCAACATATTTTGCTGATCAGGTCTAATTGTAATTTTTTCTGTTCTGATTAGTAAATGTATGTAAGCTTCTCTTATCTTCCACAATTCTTGATACATTTCCCAATTAAAGGATGCTTTTTGGTTCAAAACTTCTATTGTAATGTCAAGTAGTTTTTGATAATCGTTTAATCTACTATAGCTTAAAAACAAAACCGATGTTGTAAATATCCAATATCGACTGCCTTTTTTTGTTAGACTTAAGCTAAGTAATAAGTTTTCGATAGACTCTTCATAATTTCCTAAGTAAAACAAAGAGGTACCCAGATTTTTCCTGATTGTAAAGCTTAATAGCCTCTCAGTGGATTTTGTATCTTGAATTTTCCCAATTAGATCAATGCACGTTTTGGCCGCTTTTTCATGATTACCAATGATTGAATAGTATTGATATGTTACATCAAAGGTATATAGTAGATTTTCATAGGATTTATACTGACTTGTGATCAAATTCATTTCTTCATATTCATCTCTCAGTTCTGAATTAAATCTAGGCGATAGTTTTCCATTATTTTTTATCAGAATGTGGGTAACCTTAACATAGATCATCTGAACGTTGTTTTCTTGAAAAAATAGTTGATTAAGTTTTTGGTTTTGATCAATTATTTCCAACATTTTTTTAGTATTGGGTTGGGATAGACCATAATGGAACATCAAGTTGTTTGAAGCCAAAAGGGCAAAATCAGTAAATTCATAAAAAAGTGAAAATTTCAAGACCCTTTGGAACAACTCAATGGCAGCCGCCCTTTCAAACAATTTTAGAAAAACTAATCCAATTGTATAGTACTTTGAGACTAATGGTTTTGCAAACGCCCTTTCATCCAAAGCTTCTTTTTCGTGCATATTAAGAAAAAAGTCATTTAACAGTTTTGCTTCTAATCTATAAATCAAGGATTTTGCAGCTGCTCGGTCAAATTTGTCTCCGTAAAACTCTTTTAATAGCTCGTCTTCGGTCCAATCTTTATGATTTTCCACTAGTTTTTCAAACTCAATTATTTTTGAGTCTCCCGAAAGTGGTTTCTTGTGATACCTATTATCACCTTTTGTTTTAAGAATAGTTTTTATTAATTTCATCAGCTTATTTTTAACTTGTATTTTAATTGCCGTAACTCGTCCCGCTTCACCAGCGGGATGGAATTGACAACATCATCTTTGTCTTTGGTGTCACCGAACTCACTTTTCGCATGAAAATTATCACCAAGGTTTGTGTATCACAATGTCAGTTCATGCACATTTCATGGTTACTAATATGATAAACTAAAGTAATATTATCATGAATAAAAGCAAATTTAAAACTTATAAATCATTGAAATTAAAGGTTTTACAACTAATTGATTTAAATTTTTAGAGTAAAAATAGTGAATCTAACTGGTACTTTTTGTTAATGACATATTATTTTAATTCAAATACCTTTGTATTGCAGTACAAAAGTTTACATGCTTGGATCATGTGGTTTTACAAGAACATATAGTACAAGCTATAGGCAAGAACTTTTTTACTGTTGTTTTAAATTTATATTATCTCTACCAATATTTAAAAGTATAATATACTGATTGCCAGTATATTGGTAGATATTTATGTAAATAAGTCATTGTATTTTTGTGAATCTATTTTCGTTTAATTGTTAATTGGTGTTGAGTGTAAGGGCATTACCTTTGTTTTATTATTTAATCAAAACAAAATATTATGAACTTATTAGCAATATTACTAGCACTTTTAGGAATAGTTGAAGACAATGATGGCATTTAATTAAATGCTGATTTTATACATTTAAAGGGATAATTCGGTAACTTCTATCTATAAAAAAAACTGTGACTTTTTAATATGATAACCCCAGACGTTGAATTGTTGAAACAATTCACATAGACCAAAAAAAACAGAAGCTAGGCTAATGTCTTGCTTGTAGTCAACTGCAAAGACTCTAACGCAAGAGAGAATAGTTTCTGTTTTTTTTAGGTTCAATAGAGGATCCCTGCACCAGTGGGGATCTTCTTTTTTGATAGAGGTCTGTTTCTACCTGGTTAGCAACTACCGCCGCTTTGGGACAGAGCGATTTCTTTATTTTAGATTTATGTCCATTTCTTAAAACCATGTAGCTCATATTGTTCAACAATAGACAATTTAGAAAAATATCTCAATGTATGAAATTCATTAATATTGAGGGGTCTACTGCTTGGTTAGCACACTTTGAAACTAATATTTTGATTTTTTTAGTGGCATATTTGTAGTTTTTACAAAAAGTCTTATATTTGCACCCGCTAACAGCATATTGACCTATGGTGTAACGGTAACACACCGGTTTTTGGTACCGATATTCAAGGTTCAAATCCTTGTAGGTCAACATAAAAGGCCCGATTTTAGAAATAAAATCGGGCCTTCGTGTTTTATTTTGATTCCATATCAACGATAATCAATCAATATTGAATTTCTTATAAATCTATCAATAGGTCGGATCATACATGATCGACTTGATGTGTTGGCGGATATTAGTCGGCATCGGTAGATTTGCTTGCCCTATTTCATACAAATGATTTGCTACAGCTACCGCAATCTCAAATGAAATGCCACGGAGATTTGTTAACTTAGGGTAAACGACTCCTGCCTCAAGATCAGATGGTAAGATCTGACGAGAGAGCTCCCTAGCAGCCACTAAAAACACACTGTCAGGCAATGTTTTGGCTTCACAGGCGATAGCACCTAGACCTAGACCGGGGAACACATATACATTATTGCCCTGTCCGATGGTATACGTTTTGCCATTAAATTCTACAGGTGCGAAAGGGCTTCCGCTTGCAAATACGATGTTTCCATTACTCCATGTTATGGCTTCTTCGGCGGTACATTCAGCCTTAGATGTAGGGTTAGAGAGCGCAAAAATGACTGGACGATTGTTGTTTTCACACATGGCCTCAATAACTTCCTTCGTAAAAGTGCCTTTGGCACCTGATGCTCCTATCAAAACATCGGGTTTTAAGTCACGTATTGCATCGATGAACGATAGCTGTTTGTATTCATGGGCGTACATCACATTATGAGGCAAAAGATCTGCGCGAGAGGTCACCAGCAACCCATTAATATCTACAAACCATATTCTACGATTCGCTTCTGATTCATCCATTCCTTCATCGACAAATGCCTTGAGCATCAGATCAGCAATACCAGTGGCCGCAGATCCTGCCCCGAGAAACATGATCTTTAAATCTTTAAATGCTTTGCCCGTAAGTGCAGCAGAACTATATACGCCACCTAAAGCTACGGCTGCCGTACCTTGGATATCATCATTGAAGCACAGTACTTGGTCCTGGTACTTATGGAGGATCTCGTAGGCATTTTTGGTAATAAAATCTTCAAATTGAATGAGTGCTTTTGGATAACGTAGCTGAACAGCTTGTACAAATTCATCAACAATTTCAAAGTACTCTTTGCCTTGCAGTCTTTTGTGTGGATAGCCGAGATACATCATATCATTGAGCATATGCTCATTATCAGTTCCCATATCCAAAATTACTGGGAGACAATTATGAGGTGGTATTCCAGCTCCAGCGGTGTATAGTTGGAGTTTACCGATCGGAATTCCCATACCATTGCAACCCAAATCTCCCAATCCTAGTATCCTAGATCCATCCGTCACGACGATGACATGCACATCATCTTCTGGCCAATTGTCAAGCAACGAAGCTATATCACCCCGATCTTCTGGCGTGATATAGAATCCTTTATCAATCCTATAAATATGCGAGAACTGAAGACATACTTCGCCAACAGTGGGTGTATAAATGATCGGAAGCAACTCTGGCAAATAATCCATAACAACCTTGTAAAACAATCTTTCGTTGCGGTCTTGGAGCGCCGACAAAAAGATATGTTTCTCAATATTAGATTCCTTCTTGCGTATGTTTTCAATAACGCGATTCTTTTGTAAATCCTGCGTAGCAATCGCATACGGTAACAAACCGCGTAATCCTAAATTGACCCTATCTTCTAATGTAAATGCCGTTGATTTAGACATTTTTCTATCTCTCAATACATCTACTCCCTTCTTTGCCATATCTAATTAAAATATAATTTTAAATTTTTAATTCGGTTTTATTGGTTATTTGGGCCATCTGCCGTCTGTGAATGGTGCTTTATTTTTGTTTAGCACAGCATCAATAACATCCACTTGACTTACTAATTCTTGGATGGATGGAAGGATTTGGTCCATCTGTTTTTTGGCTATTGCCAATGATTCTCTCACAGAGCCTGGTATATCAGAAGTACTATTCCAAATCGTATATTCTGCATTTCCAACCCTATCGTTTATCGATGACGATGTCTCAAATTCTCTCCGTGATCTTGTATTGTCACCAAACAATTTATCTTTGATAGGTATCAGTGCTTGGCGAATCATCTGGATATCTTTAAGCAGCGTACCCGCTTGCGCTGGCATATCAAAGACAGCCTTTTCAGCATCTCCCGCCCTAGTTTCGATCTTACCCACCAGGTCATTGATAGCACTGAGAGATTTAGTAACATCACTCACTTCTCTATAGAATTTTGCGTTGCCTACCACATCTTTGGCTGGTGTATTCGACTGATTTAGCAACTTAGTCTCGAATGTCTTAGGTTCGCCTAATGACTTGATTTCACCATTGGTTACCATAGACATAGTTACAGTATATTTACCCGGCATAATCAAATGTCCGTCAGAAGCTCCTCCAAACAATTGCTCTGGTCCAGGTGTATATCTATTATTTACGGGTTCATTAGGCGCATATCTGAGGTTCCATGTCATTCGTTGAAATCCTGCACTTGCGCTTCGTTTGATGTGTCTGACTACGTCTCCTTTACTATCCGTTATTGTAAATAATACATAAGGATCAGTCTGATTATCTTCCATTTTGAGACTATCCAATGACGGATAAGCTATCTTTTGCTTGTTTTCTATGGCTTTTGTTTCACGCGCTTGACGAAGCTCTTTAGGTGTTTTGGGTACTTCTTTGATAAAATAGTTAATGACTGCTCCCATTTCAGGATTTGGAGTCATAAAATAATCACTACCTAAATGTCCTTTTCCTCTTAATCCTAGCGGCATACTAGGAATGTACATATATGGATCTTTGATATCACAGATAAATCCATCTTTCTTAAGGTCAGCGTCTTTAACTTGTCTTAATGCCGAATAATCATCCATCACATAAAATCCACGACCAAACGTAGCGATGACAAGATCATTTTCACGACGTTGTATCTCTAGATCTCTCACCGCGATAGTCGGCAAGCCTGACTTAAGCGCTACCCATGAAGTACCTCCATTATTGGTGTAATAAAAACCAAACTCTGTACCAACAAATAATAAGTCTTTGTCAATATGATCTTCAGCGATAGTGTATACACTGCCACGAACAGGCAGATCGCTTGCTATACTTCGCCATGTTTTGCCAGCATCTGTCGTCTTCAATACATATGGTTTGAAATCACCAAATCGATGGTGGTTGAAACATACATAAGCGGTAGATTTATCATGTAAGGAGGCGATGATCTGATGAACATAACTATTCGATGGTACGCCAACGATATTGTCAATTTTAGTCCAGTTTTTACCGCCATCTGCTGTATATTGTATCAAGCCGTCGTCAGTACCTACCCATAGGACGTTTTGGTCTAGTTTGGATTCTGCTATACTTGTGGTTTGGCCATAGATATCAGTGCTTCCGTTTCTAGCTATTGCGTCAGGTGACCATATACGGCCCATGATTTCAATTTTATTGCGATCGCTATTTCGAGATAAGTCTGGGCTAATAGCCTTCCAAGTATTGCCCTGATCATCAGTTCGGAAGACTTTATTTGCACCAAAATAGAGTCTTTTATTGTCAAATTGTGAGATCAATAGCGGTGCATCCCAATTCCATCTGAGGCCCGGCTCATTTTCACCTTCTAGAGGTTTGATAGGTAACATTTCTCCTGTTCCACGGTCGAATCTAACGAGACCACCATATTGTGATTGAGCGTAGATTATATTAGGATTGGACTGATCGACTTGTGTTTCAAAACCATCACCTGTAGATGTTACGAACCAATCGTTATTATTGATGCCATTGGCAGAGATAGATCTACTAGGCCCACCAAGACTTAAGTTATCTTGTGTACCACCATGCACGTTATAAAAAGGTGATGCATTATCAGTAGACACTTTATAGAATTGTGTTATTGACAGATTTGACTTGTAATCATAAGATTTAGCGTGGTCGTAGGTCTCATAAATACCACCATCGCATCCTACTATAAAGTGATTTGGGTCTTTTGGGTCTACCCAAATAGCATGATTGTCAATGTGTTTGTTGATCTCCCCGAGATTTGATGTCGACTTTCCACCATCATAACTCACCTTATAGTACGTATCAGTAATATAAATCTTATCGACATTGTGAGGGTCGCAAGCCATTTCATTATAATAATTACCTGATGTGAAGGTACCACTGCGTTTTTCCCAATTGAGACCACGATTAGTAGAACGATAAATACCACCTTTACCATCATTGGCTTCGATGACAACATATAGATAATCAGGATTAACAGGAGAGATATCTAGACCTATGCGCCCAAGATCACCTGAAGGTAAGCCACCGCTCAGTTTTGTCCATGTTTCACCACCATCCACGGATTTCCATAAACTAGATTCCGGACCACCACCTATGTACGAGTGTACCTTTCGCATACGCTGATGGAAAGAAGCGTACAATACTTTGCTATCACGTGGATCCATGACGATATCGTTACATCCAGTATAATCGCTTACTGATTTCACATTTTTCCAAGTTTCACCACCATCAATGGACTTGTAAACCCCACGTTCACCACCTTCTGACCATACAGGACCGTATGCTCCTACGTATATAATATTAGAATTACGAGGGTCTACTGCGATACGAGAGATATGCTCTGATTTTTTGAGACCCATATTTTTCCATGATTTTCCGCCATCTTGACTTTTATAAATACCATCACCATAGGCTACAGAACGTTGATTATTATTCTCTCCTGAACCAACCCACACAGTATTAGGATTGGATGGATCCAAAGTCACACAACCGATAGAGTAAGATCCTTCGCCATCAAAAATAGGTTCGTAAGTTGTGCCTTTATTGGTTGTTTTCCATACGCCACTCGAAGCGGTCGCCACATAATATACACTATGGTTACGAGGATCAACAGCAAAATCTGCAATGCGACCTGATGTTACAGCTGGGCCGATGGCGCGCCAATTGAGTGCAGAGAAAGTAGATGAAGTTATCTTTTCTTCTTTATCTGCTTTAACAATTGCAATATCGGTTTTCTTCTGCGCATGGATATAGAGACAAGTAAATACCAGCAAATGGATAGCTAAAATGCGACGAAATAAAGATCTCATATTTTTAAGATTTTGATTTTTTTTGATTTCAAGATAATTTTAAAATATCGGTATGCAAGAGATGCTAGTTTTGCCTTAGTAACATTCTGTAGACATATCGAAATGATTTTTTTGTAAAAATTTGCCGTGAAAGTAAGAAGTAATTTGCAAAATCGGCTCATTTGTACTACAAAATAACACTGATCTATGTTCTGATCGGCCTTCAAGCTATTTTTTGTAACAATACTAATTTTCATATGTCAAAATGAATTTATACTTTTAGGCTCTTAAAGTCACCAAAATTTACACGATCAAATGCGAAATGTCACTTTCAAACTCTTAGGATTATTTTCTCTTCTTATTTTATTGCGTTGTTCTGATAAGAAAGATGCTGTCTCTACATCAAATCGCCCCATCACGCACTGGGCATTTAGATCAGTTCTGGATGCCAATCCTAGGATGCTGACGCTTGCACTTAGCGACAAGTTATGGGTTGCTTATCATGTAGGAACTGGCGGATTGTACAAGGCGTGGAAAGGATCTGTTTATTTTGACGGTGCGGTGTATACAGGCGACCATGGTCCACAGCCGATCACTATCGGAAATTCTTATATCGAAAACAAATACAAACAACCATGGTATGCCTTAGCAAAAGCTGGAGATACCATTGCTACCACATATCACTACAAAGGGCATCGATTTGTCAATGGCAGGGCTGAACTTATGTACCAACTCGCTTCGCCAGCATGGAAACAACCTTTGGACATCTACGAAGCAGTGGAAGTGGGCACATCAAGTGGTGGATCAACAGTGCTGGAAAGAAAATTTACTACGCATAATGTTCCTGATGGGGTTTCTGTAGGAATGCGTTTTAATAGCTCATCGATCGTTTCTGAATCCAATCTTGTGACGGATGGCAAAATGACCATTATCAAGAAAGAAGATATCAAATATGATGACATTAGCACCGTCAATATCGATGGGACAATCATCCTAAAATCGAACGAATCTACCCAATTTAATACAACGTTTATCAATACGCCGACCTTAGAAAACAAAAACATTGCTGGTGGTATTGAAGAAGAAAAAGAAGTTCCCGCAGGTGGATTGCATCCTGGTCTCAAGCTTATCGCAAAAAGTGACTGTAAGTCATGTCATAACAAGACACTCAAAACAATCGGACCTGCTTACACAGCTATAGCCGAAAAATATCAAAATACACCTGCAAATGTTGCCATGCTTTCCGCTAAGGTAAAAAAAGGAGGTTCTGGTATTTGGGGAGAGCAAGTAATGACCGCCCATGCTGACCTTGCTGATGAAGATATCACAGAAATGGTTACCTACATCATGTCGCTAGATGATGACTCTAAGTCTTCAGGCAACGCTGCGGCAGTTACCAAAAATATATTAAGTCTCGAACCCATTTCTGTAAAAGAAGATGATTTGATACTTGGTGCAGTAACAAAGGTCTACGACATCCCTAAGACTACATCAAAAATGCCTGTTATTGTCAAGGGTCGAAAGCCCAAATATGCAGGTATCTTAGGCAATTTTGATAATCTTTCAGGCTCAAAGTTCAAGGGATTGTCTGAAAACTTCATGCTCCAGTCAACTGGATATATCAAAATAGACACACCAGGTGTATACACTATCCAGATCTGGAGCGATGATGGCAGCATAGTATATATCAACGGTCAAAAAGTGATGGACAATGATGGTAACCACGGTGCTGAACTCAAAGACGCAGAGATCAACTTTAAGAAAGGGTACTATCCATTCCGTATAGATTATTTTCAAGGTGGTGGCGGCAATTATTTAGCTTTTGATTGGAAAAAACCAGGCGACTCAGAGTATGAAATTGTCCCAACAAATATTATTTATCATGACGTTAAAGAAAATGATGCATTGAGTGGTTATTCGCTTCCTATGTCAACAAGCGCTAGCGTGCCTGGTGATGCATGTTCATTAACAGAAGTACATCCGTCATTTGATTTGTCACAGGCTAGACCGGATGCCTTCAAACCTAAAGTCGGTGGAATCGATTTCAAAAAAGATGGTCGTATGGTCGTCAGCACATGGGATGAAACAGGATCGCTTTGGATAGTATCTGGTCATGAGACGGGTGATACGACTAAAATGACGCATAAGCGAATTGCTTTTGGATTGGCTGAGCCACTTGGGGTCAAAGTCGTCGGTGACACCATCTATGTAATGCAAAAACAAGAGATCACTCGACTTATTGATACCAACGGTGACGATATCATCGACGAATATCAAACACTTTGTGATGACTGGCTAGTTTCAGCCAATTTTCATGAATTCGGTTTTGGCCTCGCATACAAAGATGGATACTTTTATGCTACGCTCGCCACAGCTATCAATCCCGGTGGAGCAAGTACACAACCACAGATACAAGATCGCGGCAAGGTACTCAAGATCAATAAGAATACGGGTGCTATGACTTTTGTCGCTTCAGGCTTGCGAACACCAAATGGGATAGGCGTCGGCTACAAAGGAGAGATTTTTGTCGCTGACAATCAAGGTGATTGGCTGCCTGCTTGCAAGATTGTGCATGTCAGAGAAGGCGCTTGGTTCGGGTCTAGGTCGGTAGATCCGATCGGAACGAAGGACAAAGTAGAAGATCTTCCTGTCGTTTGGTTGCCACAAGACGAGATAGGAAATTCTCCGAGCACGCCATTGGCCTTGGATCTAGGACCATACAAAGGCCAGATGATTCACGGGGAGGTAACCCACGGTGGTGTCAAGCGAGTTTTTGTAGAAGAAATCAATGGCAAACTTCAAGGGTGTGTTTTCAGATGGATTCAAGGACTCGAAGCAGGTGTCAATAGAATCGCTTTTGGTCCAGATGGATCGCTTTATACAGGAGGAATCGGTAACGGAGGCAACTGGGGACAAACGGGTAAACTCTGGTATGGACTACAAAGACTTAAGTATAATAACAAGTCTACTTTTGAAATGCTCGCCGTTCGTGCTCGGACAAATGGTATAGAAATAGAATTTACAGAGCCGCTAGGATATGAAGCTGATAATGAGGCCTTGTATGAAATCAAACAATGGTCGTACAAACCTACCATCGAGTACGGAGGACCTAAAATCGGAGAAATGGCCTTGCCAGTTAAGTCAGCTACCGTTTCTGATGATCGTATGCGCGTATTTTTAGAGATTCCTGGCATTAAGTCCAATCATGTGGTGTACGTTCATTTGGGGCAACATTTTATTTCGCAAAAATCTAATAGCATTTGGTCAACAGAAGCTTGGTACACGATGAATCAGATTCCTACAGAACTTAACGGCATTGCGAGACCGTCAGCATATAATTATGCACCAAATACTTTATCACCTGCAGAGCAGAAAGATGGTTGGAATTTACTTTTTGATGGCAAATCTATAGACCAATGGCGTAATTTCAAGAAGCAGACTACTGGTAAAAGTTGGATCGTACAAGATGGCGCTATTTGTCTCAATGCCGAAAAAGGGTCGGATGGCAAATGGAAGGTCACAGATGGAGGTGATATCATAAGTAAGAAAAAGTACAAAAATTTTGAATTTGCGGCCGAATGGAAGATCAACAACTGTGGTAATAGTGGTATCTTTTTTAATGTCTTAGAAGGCGAAAAATACGGCAATACATACTCTACAGGTGTCGAGATGCAAGTACTAGACAATTTATGTCACCCTGATAGCCGATTCAAAACACATAGAGCCGGCGACTTGTATGACATGATCTCCTGCAAATATGAGACAGTTCGCACCGCAGGAAGATGGAATGAAGCGCGCATCAGGAGCAATAATGGTAAGGTAGACTTCTGGCTCAATGGCTATCTCGTGGTATCATTTACGATGCATGACGAGAATTGGAAAAAAATGATTGAGAAAAGCAAGTTCAAAGGATGGGATGGATTTGGTATGTCCAAAGATGGTCATATTGCCTTCCAAGATCATGGCGACAAGGTGTGGTATCGTAATATCAAGATCAAAGAATTGAAATAATCAAAATCACAAACAATACATTTAACTAACACTTTTTAAAATCACATTATGAATATTAATAAAAACCGGCTCTTTTTAGCTAGCTGTTTTGCGCTCATCACGACAGCACTTGCTTTTGCACTACGCGCAGGTATTATGAATAACCTATCGAAAGATATGGGCATGTCAGATACACAATTAGGCTGGATAAATTTCATGGGTGCATTTGGTTTTCCGATAGCAACGCTTGTAGGTGGACCATTGTACAATTCGCTAGGACCCAAAAAATTGGGCTGGGTCGCATTGATTTGCCACTTCTTGGGTATCACCTTTACGATCATGTCTGGCAGCTTTTATCCACTGTTCTTCAGTACATTCTTTATTAGTTTTGGTAATGGAATGGT
>JANMMV010000407.1:0-2732 GCA_031373565.1 Saprospiraceae bacterium | reverse complement strand
ATCTATTCCTAAAATATTTTCTATAAGAAAACTGAAAAGCAAGTCCCGAGTTTTCAATGAGGTTAGTAGAAAAATTGGGACCATTTAAGTCACCCCAATAAGTAGCAAATCCTCCACCGACGCCTATTTCAGTATATTGAGAAAACATACAATGACTTGATGTCAGCATCCCCAATATTAAACACCACCTTTTTAATATTACAACCATTTCGTTCCTCCTAACTATTTATTACTAACCAGCCTATGACCTCACACTATTAAGTTCTCCGTTTGCAGTTATCTTTGATTTCTCTAATAGAACGTCTATTTCCTATCAATATTTCATTTTTGCTACATATCCACATCAAACATGACAATAATTTGTTTACTATTGTATATTTGTGATCTATTTTGAAATAGTAATATACAGAATATATTTTACTATCAATCAATTTCAGGTACAAAAATAGTTATGTTTTCACAAACCACACCACACATGAAGAATTTTTTTAATGTATTAACGATTTTTTCTCTTTCAGTTACAATTTCTTTTGCCCAAACTGCGCCGCCCAATGACTGGTATTACGGAAGTCCAGGTGAAGGATTTAATGGTATTGCAATGCGCCGCGCATATGCCGAAATTCTTAAAGATAAAAATACCAAACCCGTAGTTGTCGCGGTTATAGACTCAGGGATAGATGTTGAGCACGAAGATCTCAAAGAAAATATTTGGGTAAACCCGGGCGAAGTTGCAGGCAATGGTATCGATGATGACAAAAATGGGTATGTCGACGATATCCATGGCTGGAACTTTATCGGTGGGCCGAATGGCAAAAATGTAGGGCCAGATTCATATGAAGCGACAAGAGTGTACGGAAGCTTAAAATATAAGTATGAAAACGCAGATCCTGCTAAACTCAATAAAGCGCAGAAAGCAGAGTATGAAACCTATATGAAGGCACGAGAAACGGTTACTAAAGAAATAGAAAAAGCAAAGGGAGCTATAGACCGTATCAAAGCTAGATCCAATAGCATTATAGGAGGACTCAATGGTCTGAGTGGTAAACTCGGAGGTAGATCTATTACAGCTGGATTTATTGACAGCATACAGACCAAGGACAATGCTGAATTAACGACGATCAAAAACATCCTAAACGAGTATGTAAATAATCGTGGCGTGGTCGATCTAAATGAAATCGTCGCTAATGTAAAGGAACAAATAGAAGGAGACGCTAAAGCAAACCAAGATAAATTGGACTATGCTTACAACACAGAATTTGATCCACGCAAAACGATTGTAATGGATAATTACAATGATCCAAATGAGCGAATATATGGCAATAATGATTACCAAGGACCGGATGCAATGCATGGAACGCACGTAGCAGGGATCATAGGAGCAGTGCGAGACAATAAGGTAGGTATGGATGGTGTAGCGCCAAATGTTCGACTTATGTCTGTTCGCGCAGTTCCAGATGGTGATGAGCGAGATAAAGATGTAGCAAATGCGATCCGCTATGCAGTAGATAACGGTGCTAAAGTAATCAACATGAGTTTCGGTAAAGGTTTTGGAACTAACAAAACACTTGTAGACGAAGCCGTAAAGTATGCTGCTAAAAAAGATGTACTCTTGGTTCATGCCGCGGGAAACTCCGCACAAGACAATGACAAAATAGTTAATTATCCAAATGCAAATTTTGAAAAGAAATCTGGATTTTTGTTTAAAAAGAAAAAAAGAGCCAGCAATTGGGTAGAAGTTGGGGCCCTCAGTTACAAACAAGGAGAAGATACACCTGCGCCTTTCTCTAACTACGGAGCCAAAGATGTGGATCTTTTTGCACCCGGCATGCGCATCTATTCTACCTTGCCTGATAATGAATATGCACCTCTCCAAGGAACATCTATGGCTTCGCCAGTAGTTGCTGGTGTTGCTGCTACGATCAGAGCGCTTTATCCAGGATTGACGGCTATCCAGGTCAAAGAAGCCATGATGCAATCTGTAACGCCACTTAAAGTCGATGTTAAGCTACCAGGCAGCAAAACTGATAAAGTACCTTTCTCTAGCCTCAGCGTATCTGGTGGGACTGTAAACCTATACGGTGCTATTCAAGCTGCTAGTAAAATGAAGGGCGCAAAACCTGTGGAAGCAAAACCATAAATTTGGTATAAAATATTAAAGCTAGAGAGAGAGTGGGTAAATGATAAATTTTTTACTCACTCTTTTTTTTTGAAATTCTAACAAACTAACAAAATGGAGCACCTCAGATACCCCGTCGGCAAACATCTGTATAATGCCGATAATATTAAGAGCCGTAAAGAAGAATGTATTAATACCATCTCAACTTTCTACCAAAATATGCTTGAGCTGAGTGGTAAATTATCTTTTGAACAAAAACTTCAGAACACTTACCGACCAGATGGATGGACTGCACAACAAGTCATACATCATGTCGCAGATAGCCATATGCATGCTTTGCTTCGAGTCAAACTAACGCTTACCGAAGACGAACCCATTGTAAAACCATATGATGAAAGTCCGACAGCCTTACTGAGTGATTATCAATCTTCTATAGAGATTCCCCTTACTATATTGAAAGGAGTTCACGAAAAATGGACCTACCTGCTTCAACATATGAGTGATCAAGAATTTGATAAGGTATATATCCATCCTCAATATGGCAAACGTTTTACGCTATGGGAAGCACTGTCCCTTTATGATTGGCATTGCCGTCATCATTTGGGACATTTGAAGT
>JANMMV010000403.1:0-6844 GCA_031373565.1 Saprospiraceae bacterium | reverse complement strand
GCATTAGAAATGAACTACAAGAATATCTGATTTCATATTTATCATTGTTCTCAATTTTATGTCCTCGATGTGAAGGCAATATAAAAGACTTTGACGAAGCCTAGATCCAGTCGGTCTAGGTAAAATCCTAAAATGATACTTCGTGTATCATTTTTATACGGATTTCATGAGCAATGTCAACTATTTCATCATATATTCTTTCGAATAAAGTCCAATGCGCAATCCAGGTTTAAGTAATTTTTAAGTCTGCATTTGGCGTACAAAAATTCGGTGTTTAGTCATTTAGCTGTACCCTACCCTATTAAACAATAACTCAACCCTAGCTTAGAAATTGAGCGCTTGGTCCCAGTCTGCGATGATGTCTTCCACATTTTCAATACCGACTGATAATCTAACTAACCCATCTGTAATACCTGCAGCAATACGCTGTTCTTTGTTTACATTAAGATGAGAACTCGTTGCAGGGTGCAAGACAAGCGTATCAACATCGCCCAATGTAGGTGCATTAGTACAAAATTGTAATTTATCTATAGCCGTTATGACTTGGCCTAAATTTCCATCAATTTCAAAACTCAGCATGCCACCAAAAGTACGCATTTGACTTTTAGCCACATCATGATATCGATTAGAAGGAAGTCCGTTGTAATTTACTAATTTTACCTTGGCGTGCTTTGATAAATATTGGGCAATATCCATCGCATTAGCGCTATGTCTATCCATACGAAGTGCCAAAGTTTTCAATCCATTATTGATAAGCCATGCATCCCAAGGATTGCAAGTTGTCCCTAATAATTTGAGTGCTTGCCATACCTGCATTTTGAATTCCGCTTTGTGGCCTATTATGACACCCGCTATAGAATTTCCATGACCATTTAGGTACTTTGTGGTAGAATGTATCACAAAATCAATTCCTAATGACAAAGGCTGCTGAATATATGGCGTGCAAAAGGTATTATCGGCTACTGTGATGACACCATATTTTTGTGCTAGTTTTGCTATCGCTTTGATATCTATACATCGCATGGTAGGATTGGCTGGCGTTTCTATATAGATCATTTTTATTGATCCCATGTTATCACGCAATGTCTGCTCCACAGCATCAATCTGGGTAAGATCAATCATCATCGTTTTTATACCACTATTGGCTATTACCTTTACAAAAAGCTCAGTTGTACCACCATACAGATCTGTCTGGGTAAGAATGGTATCACCACTCTTTAGGACTGATAATATAATGGTAGAAATAGCTGACATACCGCTGCTCGTTAAGTAACCATAAGCTTCCAGCCCTGTCCCATACGCTTCTAAATCAGCAAGTTTTTGCCCGACAGTGTCCATTGTAGGATTACCATAACGTCCATAAGAGTGTCCCTCTTTCTTTTTAGTAAAAATATCGATCCCTTCTTGTAAATCTTCAAATACGAAGGACGATGTTGCATAAATAGGCAACTGGTGCGGCTGCGTTGTCCTATTGTCCTTGTATTCTTTGACACACAAAGAATCTATTTTCAGTTTTCTTGACATGCTAATGTAGAATGATTGATGATAACGAAATCACTTAAGATATTCAGCTTTAATATCAGCCCAAGCTGGTACTTTTTTGTAATGCCATTTATGCAACAAAACGCCTTTCTTCCATAAAATAACACCTGGATTTGAACGCATTATTGTTTTAAGCAATTTTTCATCTGCTGTGAGATATTCAGCGTTGATACCCGTAGCGAGTGCCAATGATTGTGCTTTATCATTGTCAATACCACTTATCACAACTGACGTTTCTACCTTATCCTTGGCCGCAGCGTCTACGATAGGCTTTATGACTGTCTTCAATGTAGACAAGAAATCTTCGTCCCACACAACTTCATAATACTCTTCTTGTCTTTGTTTTACTTCTACAAATGTCTTAGTTACAGATATCGTATCACGCCCTTTAATCTTTACAGATATGGTATCATTTGCAAAAATCGAATCACGAACAGTTCTAGTAGACGGTATGGAAGCATACTTAGCCTTGTAAATAGGAATCATTAATCTAGCACTTTCACCTTCTAAAAATGGCCCTGTTTTATCATCTCCATCAAAATTAGTAACCTCAAACTGCGATGCCTTAGTTTCTTTGATAAGGGGTTCTGTTTTTATTTGCTCAATCGTCTCGTACTCCTCCGTGATCGCAGATAAGTTTTTCAGATATTCATCATAGCTGAATGATTTGATCTCACCGGTTTTCTTATTTTTCATTTTCATAAATAAGATCTTAACCGCGTGGGACGCATCGATTTCATTTTTCTTTTTGGCAGCGATATCAGTTGCGTTCGTAAATGGTCTAAAGTCAACATGTGGCTCATTCCAATAAAAATTATACACACAATAAAGTAACAGGCCTATCGTCGAGAGTATCAATATCCAGTTTCTTCGGCCATTTGTCCATATGGTATGCATATCCTTACTCATCCACAGAAAATAGAAAGCCGGAAACAATAAAAATATGTCTTTGAAGAAGGACGTTCTCGGTTCTAGTTTAATAAAATCACCAAAACATCCGCAATCAGTTACACGCATATTTGATTTTTGGTATTCTCCCCAACTTCCGAAATCGAAGAAATTGACACCACTTGGTACATAACCGGTCAAAAAGGTAAACCCGGTTAATGCGGTAAAGAACGCAACCAGTGCAAAAAATAACCATGCGGTCAACTTCGGTCGATCACCCATGAGCAACATAAGACCAAGAATGATCTCAAATATGATCATAAATACAGAAAATGCGATCGAATACTCCGACAATAGTGGGAACAACGGCGCAATAAAACTCATCGCCGTGCCTTCAAAAGTAACATAGAATTCCGCGAAATAGTCATCGAGTTTGAATGCCGTCCCTAGTGGGTCTACCGCTTTAACCCAACCGGAAAACAAAAACAAAATCCCTGTGAAATTTTGTAAAAAGGACATAAAGATCGACTTAGGTATTTTCCACATATACTTCTGAAGAAGCGTCAGCCCCAACCCAATAATGGCAATATATGTCAATAAACTAATTATAGATATGTTCATGTGAAAGTCTTATAATGAAAGCAGAATAGCACACTCCAGATTTGCAAAGACTGGACCTGTATAAATATATGACAAAATTACACATATATGAATCATCAACAAATTATTAAGTGTGAATGTTTGTTAATGCAAGTAAATGTTAAGTTTTTTATAACACAAAAGCGAAGTACGATCGCTCGTATTTCGCTTTTGAAATTGTAAATTTATGGCTTTGAGATCAATTTTTGCCTTCTGGCTGAACCTCCATCAATTTAAAAAACTGATCCAATTTTGGTAAAAGTATAATCTCAGTACGTCGGTTCTCAGATTTACCTTGCACTGTACTGTTTGTTGCTTTAGGAACATACTCTGACCGACCACCCGCGGTCATTCGAGCTGGATCTACTTTGTATTTGGTTTGCAAAGTTCTTACGACAGAGACCGCTCGAAGAGCGCTCAATTCCCAGTTATCTGCGACGCAAGTCGAAGATATAGGAATATTGTCCGTGTGACCTTCAACCAACACATCTAAGTCCTTGTGGTCATTGATAATTCCAGCGAGTTTGGTCAATACGGCATTAGCACCAGAATTTATGGATGCAGAACCTGTCTTAAATAGCATATTGTCAGATATTGAAATAAAAACTACTCCCTTCTTAACCTCTATGGTTACATCTTTATCATTAAAATCTTTTAATGAACGTTTAATATTTAGAGCTAGTGCTAGGTTTACAGAGTCCTTGTACTGCATTGATTTTGTGAGATCTTTGATGTACTGCGACTGCTGACTGATCGCCTCTAGTGACTTTTTAATATTTTCTGAACCCGTTTTACTAATCACTGACAACGTGTTCAATTGATCAAGAAGATTGGTATTGTTTGATTTGATAAGTGCCAGCTGCTCTTCAGTACTTTTTATTTTGAGATTAGCACGGTCTAGGTCATCATTAACATCTCTGTATTGAAGCTTAGCGTCGTCTAGGTTCTTATTCAGGTCAAGAATTTGTTTCTCGAGATCAGATACGCGGTTTTCGCAGCGATTCGTAAGATCTTTTTGAATTTTTGCCGCTTCATTAGCAGCTTTGAGCTTTTTCTTGCTTACGCATGAAGGTGCAGAAATTGCTAAAACAACAACGGCGCCAAATAAAATTAATCGATTCATATATAAATTTTAATAAATAACATTTTAGTAAGATAGAGTAGCAAAAAGTATTCCAAAATATAGCAAAAAGCTAAACAGATTTAATAACTCAAATATTGAACGAAAGTTCTGACCCCATTATTATCTAGATCGATCACACGGTAGGCAGATTTATCGGTGATGATCTTCAATTCTTCGCTACTTGGGTCAATCTGGGTGTAAGTAGATGGCGTGACATAAACATTCAGTTTACTCTTGCTAACATGACCCTCCATATGAAAGTGTCCAGTAAAAACTGGCAACACCTCACCACATAAATTCTTCATTAGATCTTCAAAAGCCGCTATCTGGGTAAATGAATATGTAGGCTCCATGTGCTTTGATCCTATCATAGTAGGCGGATGATGCATAAATAGAACGATATTTCTCTGCATTGATAGGATATTGTCCAACCAAATCCATTGGCTTTCAGTAAAATTTCCCCTACCAGAGTCAAGAAAGACAAAAACACCCTTATCAAATTCATGCATTCGATAACATTCTTCGCGTTTTTCTCCGTAAAAGATATCAGACATCATGGTGCTATCATCGTGATTTCCGGGGATAACATGGTATGGAACCCCAGTATTGTCCAAAACTAATTTAAACCATCTATAGACTTCTTCCTGTCCTGAGTCATTACAGAGATCTCCTCCCAAAACTATCAATTCAGGATGATGACTTATCCCATGCTCAAGTGCCATTAGAAATCGAGATTTTGTATCAATTCCTCGGGTGTTACTAATGTTGAAATCTACGTGTGGGTCTGTGATAAAAAGTACTCTCATATAAAATGCTAAAATTACAAATCGTAATCCAACCTCAATGCATACGATCTAGGTGCTTCGATCAATGCAGGTCTAAGAGAATACTCAAAATTAGTAATATTGTTGACGAGTGCTGTCCAAGTAGCCTTTCTGTAGGTAATACTTGCTCTCAGGTCGATAAGATGATATCCACGATTATTGAGATCTCTATATTGCCCAATACCAAATAAATCAAGATTATTGAGCTGCGGGACAGCCTCAAATGCCTTGTCAATATTGATAACATGACTAGCCGCTTGATAAGATCCAGCAATTTTCAGGCCTTTAAGCTTCTCTTGTATTTTTTTACCAAACAACGGTGCGAAATTGAATTCGATATCCATTTTAGCTAAGTGCTTCGCACGATATTTGAGCACATTCTGAGGTTCGGAGACAGAATTTCTGACTATTTCACTTTCATCATAATTTTTATAAATGGGATCAATGTACGTGTAACCGCCGAAGATGTTGATGGGAATGTCAAACAATTTAGCTTGACCGAAAATGCTAAATTCGGCCCCCTTGATCTGGATATCTCCAATATTTTGCGGTTGAAAACCAAGTCTTGTATTTTCAAAGACAAAGGTAAACTCAATCATATCTTCGTACTCGGAGATAAATCCAGCTAAATCAATAAAGCCCTTGAAGCCACCCAAGGCAAAACCTTGTTTGATACCGATTTCTGAAGACCATCCGCGTTCTGGCTCTAAAGCTGGGTTGGAGAATATAGAAAAACTTCCAAAAGTCGTCGTCACAAAACGTTCTGTGAGTGTAGGAAAACGATATCCCTGACCAAAAGAACCTCGCAGATTTGTATATTTGGCTAGTTCATAATTGGCTGAAGCGCGGCATATCCATTCACCATCGGTTTTGAGACCAGTCGTATCCAGGGCTGAAATGGGACTTCGATGTGTGTTGTTCTCGTAACGAATACCTGCAGAAATATTCAATTTTTCTGAAACTTTCTTGTCCACTTGTAAGTACGTCGCCCAGTTACTAACCTCATAGGTTGTATCACCTAAAATCTGAGAATTTGTGGATCCTACTTGTCCAACTAAACCTGTAGTCAATGTCAAATTGAGTTTTTCGATAAGTCGCTGGAACTGATATTCACCATATGTATTGACGGAGCTGTTGGATTGATTTGTGTTATTCTTGTTGTTGATTGATGTGATTCTTGACAAGATGCGATGTTTGTTTTCATGCTTGTCTGTGTAAGTGATCGTTGGATCTATATAAATCCTAGTCGCTGTTCTTTCCGAGATTGTCCCGGGCAATCCTTTCAAAGCACCACTGCCAGGGTTCTTCCAAATATAAAAACTGCTACTCTCGCTTTTATTTATGATCGTATTGATACCAAAACTCAATCGATCATTAAGCCTATATCTTAGATTTGCATTAAATCGGCCTCTCAAATCGCCAGTAAATTGGTTATGGCTTTTCAATTTATTCCCAAAGACACTTGCAACAACATCCAGCTTTCCATATTTTTTTTTGTGCACTGCGGAGAAATTTGTTTCATATCTCAAGGTATCGCCCCACCACTTTTTCTCTGGATCTTTGGGCGCACCTATGTATGTACCAGCGATAGAAATACGATTTTCGGGCTTTGATGTCGCATAAGCCGTTCGATAATTAATGATACCATTCATGGCCGCGGATCCGTATAGTGTCGATGCCGCACCTTTGACTATTTCTATTTGAGATAGATTTTCAATAGGAATATCTCCCCAATTGGGAAATCCAGCGTCCGACTGCAAAGCAGGCATATCATCTATTAGTAACATCACTCTACTGCCTGAACCGTACGAATATCCTGACCCACCAC
>JANMMV010000333.1:0-5901 GCA_031373565.1 Saprospiraceae bacterium | reverse complement strand
AACAACCCACTCCCCAAGATCATATTGCAACGTGGTGTTGATTTGATTATTATTACCTGTTTGTTCCTGCTGGTTGGCCCCGTTGATATCGCCTCTGTAGACAGCCGTAAAACCCAAGTGACCTTCTGATGCAATAATTGGAATGCTAGTCTTCAAACCTAAGACTTCGGTTATGGAGTTTATGGTATCATTACCGTAAAAAGTAAACCACTTGTTAGATCGACTATCATTTTTCGACGGATAGATAATTAGGTTTTTGAGATACTGCAAATCTTGGATATTTATCTTGTTATCTCCATTAACATCGGCTGCAATCCATTGATAATTGGACAAAGTACTTCTACCAATGATGTATTCTTGCAACATTCTTAAATCTCCTATATCAAGCGTTTGATCAGTTGAAGAAGGACGATCGGCTGATACAAGATAATCTTGATAAATCGAAATATGATTCCATTTAAATGAACCATTGGCCAGTGAAGATGACATTAATTCTTCACCAGTTGGTCTCGAAAGTTTCATTGATGCACCTTGCAGGGGTTCGCCATTTGACGATAATATATTTCCGCTAAGATTTCCTGTATTGCATGATCCGTTATCAAAAGCGAGCATAAATACCTCAACAAAATCACTATTGCCCGCAAGATCTGTCACGTAGACCTGGAAAAATTGAAATCCTGCATTGTCGCAAGATATGAATCGGCAAGTATCATTTACGTTGGGAGAAAATGAATATCTCAAATATCTAGACTGTGTACAATTATCATTCGATCCACGATCAAAACACTTTGGTTTAATAACCAATGTGTCACTACCTTCAAAAGCAGTCGTTAGAATCGGTATCATATACGGGGTAGGTGCTTTAGTATCTTTAGTTTCGACGATAGTCGTACATGTTTTGATATTTCCACATTGATCTTTGACTGACCAATATACTTTATGACGACCTACTGCTACTCGTTCAGGCAATGTGATATTTACGTTCTCACCGTTTTTGGCTGGAGCCAATTTGTAGATTCCTTTTTCTAAGTGACCATAAACATAATCCTTATCGCCATTGCCCCATAGGTCAATCTCAACCGTCCAAAACAATAACTCTGAACTGCATTCGGTCGCATCAGTAGCCATATTTTCGATGCTAAAAGTTGCCTTACAGTCGCCATCTACTCCTATTGTCTTAGGCGAACAATCAGCAATAGTCGGTGGGGATTTCTCGATCACTTTTATTAATTGAGTGTACTCCCAGACGCCAGGGCTGTTCGGATTATTGTGCTCATAAGTACACCAATTAATCACTTTAAACTTTCTCATTATTTTGTAACAAGCGTCAGGCGCAATATTGAAAACCAAACTATCTACTGAAACTCCCAAGACATCGCACGAACCCGTAGTCCATGTAGGCAAATCATAAGTAATGTCCTCTTTACAAGTGTATTCTTTGTTATCGGGCCAAGTTATGACGATATTACTATAGGTTGCTAAGACCGTAATCCTTTGTGTGCAATTGCCTTCACCGCTATCAAAAACATTATTTTGATTGCTGTCAATATACCACAATCTACTCACGACACCTACACCGCACGAGTTAGTCTGACTAGTATTATCATTATATTTTACGAGCACTGCAGGATAGCCGAAGGTCGTAGGTCTACCCGTGAGATTGAGATCATGTCTATTGTCATGGCAATAAATGGTCTTGTCTGCTGGGCAATAAATGCTGGCGCTCAAGAAACAAGTTGTTGACAGTATTATGGTAAAAGATATAAGGGCTTTGTGTAAAATGGATATCATGACTTGCTAATTAGTAATATAGTTATAGCCACAAAAATAGGCAATCATTGTTAGTTTACGATCTTTGCATATGGAATTAACAAAAGTTAAGGCAAGATCTGATATATTTTAATTAAAATGAATGTAATAGGAGCGTTTTTTATTATTTTGCTCTCTTTATGATAGAATATGTAATTTCTTTTCATTCAACTCATCAACTAAAAGCAATATGAAACATCTTTTAACCATTGTAAGCCTTTTGTCTTTCGCCATTTTGGGCTACAGCCAATGCGCCATCAAAGAACTATCAGTCACACCTACAGCGTGCAATGTCAATGGTGAATTCTTTGTAACGATTAATTTCCTACATACCGGAACGACCAATCAGTTTACACTCAAAGGAAACGGCAAAGATTATGGAAAATATACCTACGACAAACTGCCCGTCAAGATCGGCCCACTTAAGGCAGACTGCGTAACCAAATACGAATTTGTAGTAAGGGATGCTATCAATACTGAATGTTTAGCTTTTAAAGATTTGGGTACGAAATGTTGCAATGACAAATGTCTTATCCAGTTTACGAATGTAGAAACCGACACATGCAAGGGCAGTACCTATGGACTATACTATAGCGTCAAGAACGAAACTGCTGAAAATAGTGAAGGATTTGTTATGTGGAACAATGGCGTACGATACGATACATTCGCGTATAATAAGAGAGTACAAATACCAGCATTACCATCCGATAATTTTGAAACTTTCAATACCATCGTCATATGCGACTACATCAATGCTAACTGTTGCGACACACTCAAGATTTTAAATCCGTGTATTTGTAGCATCTATGATATCCGTACGCAAGTGGTGGATTGCAATGAAGAAAATGAACAGTTTGATATCCGATTTGACTTTAAGTACAATATGGTCTCAGATAGTTTCATCATCGGTGGCAATAGTCAGACCTATGGTAAATTTGCGTACAAAGACTTGCCCGTCAAGCTGAATAACTTGCCATTTATGGGCAATGTGCCTTACGAGTTTTTGATCTTGGACAACAAAGATGCCTTCTGTTTTACGACTTATGAATTAGGCATTGTTGAAGAATGCCGTTTTGATTGCGGCATCGATGACGTAGTCATAAAAAAAGGAGACTGTGTGGGTGACTCCATCTATCTGTGGCTAAGTTTCAAAAACAAAAATGGTAGTCTCGAAGGATTTACCATCAAAGGAAATGGACAAGTTTATGGCAATTTTGAGTATGGACAGGATCGATATCGTCTCGGACCATTCTTACAAGACTGTGAAAAGCGCTTAGAATTTATCGTTCAAGATCGTACGATGAACGAATGTAGGTCTGAAGGCCTATTCAATCAACCACTCTGCTGCGACTGCCAAATCTCAGGGCTAGAGATAGAAGAAATTTGCGACGGTGATAAGCTTATAGCCTTTGATATCGATGTAGATCATTACAATACAACTGGCAATTTCTCCTTATTTATTAATAATGTTAAAATCGGAACCTATAGTTTTGCTAATCTTCCTGTTAAAATAACCAACCTGACGGGACTAGGACAAACAATAGCGATAAAGATATTTGATGCTGAAAATGAAGCTTGTCGACTATTATCAAATTATACCTTCAAGTGTAAACCTGCAACTGCGGAATGCGTTTTTGATGGATTAACATTCAAGGCATCCGACTGCAATACTGACAAAAAGTTTTTTGTCATCCTAAAATTTGTAGCAGCAAATGCTGGTGACAAAGGTTTCGGTATCAAAATCAATGGTGTTTGGTTAGATACGATCAAATACAATGCATCAAATGCGTATGAAATCGGCCCCTTAAAGGGAGATTGCTCAACGATTTATAGTTTCGTTGTACAAGACATCGCAAAACCAGATTGTAGAAAAGAATTTCGTTTCCTAGAGCCGATCTGCTGCGGCGAAGCAGCTAACTGCGCATTAGCCACCCCTACTGTATCATTCTCTCCGTGTGTCGACGGAAAATATACCTTGACCCTCAACTTTATGCACGAAAACACGACTACGAAATTCAAAATTAGGCTCAATACAATACTAAAAGGACCGTACTCTTATGCAGATCTTCCACTCAAGATCGAAGGCCTCATGGGTGGTGTAGGTTACGAAGTGTTGATCCAAGATGCTGAAAAATCTGATTGCAAGCTATCGTTTATCTTGCCTGCTATCGACTGTACTGTAGGCACTATTGATAATAATAATCAAAAATCGATCACTGCTTACTTTAATGCTGAGAAGCTCATCATTCAAAATTCGGGGAGTCTCGACATTAGTGAATGGCGTGTGTATGATGCGCAAGGAAAGTTACTGAATAAACAAGAAAATCTAGCTAACCCAGCAGAGATTCAGGTTTCAAACTGGCCGAGAGGTATCTACTTTATCCAAGGCATCGCCGGCGATCAGGTGATCACCAAGGGAGTTATGAAGATGTAAATGTATTAACGAGGATATCAGCACAAAAGCCACTTAAATTGAATGATTTAGGTGGCTTTTTGGTTTATCAAGGGCTAAATTATAACAACACAAAAGCAGCATTTGAATTTCCAAGCCTTCCAAAGAAGGCTGCTGGAGTCAAAATTGTGCCGCCTTTCACAATGGAGTATCTTGTTGCGATTTAAATGGTTTGTTTGTCAAATTTTTACTTTACAACCGGTCCCTGACATGCCCAAAAATCAGCACCGTATCAAGTCCGAAATAACTCCTATCCGGGTTGATATTTGATATAACGCCAATTTCGAGCCCGAAAAGCCGCGAAAATGTCCAACTGAAACTACCCCGCAGCGACAACCCAAAAGATGTGCTTTCTATATCTTCATATCGATAATTTGCGTAGTTGCCGAATATATCAGGTGCAATATTTTGTGCGACAAAACGATCGGCCACACTGGTTTTTACCCATGCAGCTCCAGCTTCGACCGCGAAACGAATCTTTTGCGACCCGGTCGGGAATGATTTCAAACCCCTGACAGCCACTGCACCAACAGCATCGTAGATGTCATCACCCAAAAAGGCCCAAGACCCAGCTTGATAATCCGATGGTTTGTTTTTTGAGTGGGGCACCATGAAATTATAGGCGATCGAGCAGCCCCATTCGTTTTGCCCAATAAATGTTGCCCCAGCGGTGGCCCCAGCAGGCCCAGTTGCGCCGATATTTCCAAAATAAACAGGACCGTCGTCACGCTGCGCTAAGAGTTTTGAACCCAAAAGGATGATAAAAAAAAGCAATTTTGTTCTCATATTATGAAAATTTTAGTCGCTAGGAGCGGTAAAAATCTTAAGACGTTACTCAATGGAGTCAAACCCGTACAAGGTTATCCAACGGGGAAGGCGAATTTTTGATGACTAATGTGCAGTTTTTTTGTCATCAAATTTTCTTTGCATTCTCGCCAATTCGTGCCAAACGGATTGCCGTTGTTTATTAGAGCTACAAGGTGACGTTGGCGCAAAAAAAACGAGTTGTGCTGCTTTTCTATTCATCACGGTTGTGGAATCGGTTCAACTGTCAATGTAGTCCCTTGCTTGTCAAGGTAGGTAACTGTCATTTCAATCATGTGCGTTGTCCACTTATTCACTCCTGCAGCTGCTGCTTGCATGCAAAATGTTGGATAGTCCGTTTGTCCTTGCTGATGAATAGAAATTGAATGTTTTAATTTGTCCGCTGAACTATTAGTATTGACAATCAAAGATGCATACTTAGTTTCACCATCAACCGTATAGTGATTTGTCCCGTAATATATTGTTCGTCCGTCAGCAACATAATTGTCATAATATGTAACGCCAATTGATTTTAAGTCTTGAACAAATTGGGGAAAGTCTGCACCGCTACTTACTTTTTTAAAAGCATCATGAATTTGGTCCATCGTAAACATTTTATTATCCTGTTTCATATTTCGTTTTTGTTTCTGCCGTAGTTATGTGTGCTACGAGTGAGCTATTAAGCATATACGGGTTATCGATTAAGTATCTATTGAGTATCTATTAAGTATCTACGGAGTATCTACGGAGTATCTACGGAGAATCTACGGAGTATCTACGGAGTTGTCTCGTCCTAAAATAGCTATATAGGTTAAACAATTAATCCTAATAAAACG
>JANMMV010000325.1:0-2654 GCA_031373565.1 Saprospiraceae bacterium | reverse complement strand
AATCAAAACGAAAGATATGAACACTACACTTGCATGCTCTTTGCACAAGAGCTTATATTTATTTGTATGTAACCTATTGGTTACTTCTACAATTCTATCCCTAAAAAATATAGTCTCAAAAGATTTTAAGGGGGATAATACTACCCGCAAAACTAATCTCAGATTCAGCAAGGTAACCACCATTCACTTACTACTTCTATCTTAAGTTTTAACTTTTATACTATAAACGTTTAATGCCACAAATTATAAATTTTATGAAAACATGTAGATTTCTAAAATACACTATCTTGGTCTTAGTGTCTTTTACTACCGTAGCTGAAGCACAGTTATCAATAGTCAATACTGTTAAAAACAGACCCTTTTCAAAATTTTTGGTAACTGAAAATGTAGATACTGTTTGTATTTCATTTGGTGAAAAACTTAATAATATAAGGGAAATTGATAGTCTTGTTACATGGGAAGTTAGGAACAAGGATACAGATGAAATTATTGAAACCGGAAGTGGACAATCGCTTTTGGACATTGTTTTTATTGACCCTGGCAACTTTTTAATCCACTTTAACCATCACAGAGAATATAACCCTAGTTCGTGCGATCATAAATCATTACCTGATCTGATTGACTTGATGGTTTCACCGGTCAGAATGGTGTATAAGTGTGATCAAATAGTTTTTTCTTCTCCTATTACAGCTGGAGTGCCCACTGATGGAATTATTCTGACTGTAAATGTTGAAGTAGCCCTAAGCGGTATTGCAGAATATAGTTTTAGCGTACCTCAGGTAAGAACAAGTGGTACTGATACTGAAATCATAGCAACACCGTTACAATCACCTTTACTTATAACATCTGGGATGCATCAACTCCAATACGTATTGAGTGGAAAAGTCGATCGACCTTCCTATGTCATTTTTGATTTTATTGATGCAAATAGTAAAATTCAGGATTACACCTACACGCTATTAGTAAACTAATTCCTATTTGTTCCAAACTTAAAATAAAGATATGAAAAATTTCATTAAAATATGCTGGGCATTATTTGTTTTATTCGCTGTAACAAATACAAATTCATTATTTGCCCAATGTGGATTTCAAGCAGGCTTGGGATGTAGCAATACAGATTATGAAAACTATGGTGTAGGGTCAACCACTCCCACTACGCTGGAGTATGATAATTTTATGTCAGGGTTTCATGCAACAATTGCCAGGACCTTTGATGGGTCTTTCAGATGTTGGGGTGAAGATATAGCCAGCGATGGGACAAGCAATATTCTTTCTCCTCAAATAATAAACAGCACAAATTATCCTGGACTTACAGGTATACCATTGAAAGCTTCTATTGGTAGTAATTTTGCTAATTCCGGACAATTTATATTACTAACTACAACAGGCCTATTTGCTTGGGGTAATGCTGGAAATGTTATAAGCACTACAATTAAAAATAATGCTCCATTTAGTAAGCTGACAATAAATGGTGAAACAGATGGATTACCTGCTGGCGTCAATCCCGAAGATGTTAAAATGATACAGGCCACGTTTCAAACGCTGGTAATTGTTACTTGTAATGGTTCAGTCTATGTATTATCTCAGGTAGGAAATACACGTGGAAATGGAAATACTGGTAATGCAACAACTTGGTATCAAGTGACTACATCGTCTGCAGGAAACCCTGCATTAACCAATGTTATTGCGGCCAGAGCTGTTCACCATACTGTCTACGCTCTAACTTCAAATAATACCATTTGGACTTGGGGTAATGACGCTTATTTAGGAAATAACACCGCTAGCGGCATTCTTACCAGAGCCACTGAAATGACTCACCCAAATAATACTGAAACGATTAAAATGATTGGAATTACCGGGGGAAATGCTATGTCAAGATCGTATTTTGCAGTTATGACCAATGGCAAATTGTATGCCATGGGAGATAATAGCGTAAGACAAATAGGCGATTTCACCACGACTGAACGAAGAACTTGGGTAAGATCAAGATATACCAGTAATGTTGGTCCTACTATGGATAATATTAAATGGATAAGTACGCAGGAGCATGATGAAGAATTTGCCGCTGTAAACGTTATCAATGCGGATAGTACGCAGTATGCATGGGGGGAAAATGCAGGACCTGGTATGATTGGTGCAACCTCTGATCCCGGGAATCCACAAATACCACAGGGCATCGCAGCAACCGACAAAATACTGGCCTTGGAGACAGGTGGACATACCACCATGAACATTAAGGTTTGTACCGGAAATTTTGGTTATGTTGGACACAGAATTAATGGAAGTATGGGAGATGGTACCAATGTTTCCGCTTTTCAGCCTGCGTTTACATATGCTACCGCAAGCTTAGAGCTTTGTGGCGCCACACAAGCTCAAATAAAGATAAGTGTAAACGCCAATGGAAGCGGAAACTACTGTACAGGCCAAGTTATCACATTAACAGGTATTCCTTCTGGAGGTACTTTCAGTTTAGTGAGTGGTCCTGGATCACTTGCAGGCAACATTCTAAGTTTTACGGGTACTGCCGGTACAGTTGTAGTAATGTACACTGTCAATAATAGTTGCGGACAACCAGTTTCTACAAACATAAGTCTGCCTGTAGCAATTTCTCCTGAAGCAGGGGGCAACCAATCTGTATGTGGTAACGGTGGTTC
>JANMMV010000315.1:0-1530 GCA_031373565.1 Saprospiraceae bacterium | reverse complement strand
AACGCTTTAGGTATTATCTCTTAATAACTGCCGAAATACCTTCTAAGAAACCACTCACCGCTGAGCATTGCCAAAAGCAAAAAGAAGAGCCATTTAAGGTGAATGATCGGTTTTGTTGAGTTGGTCTGATAAAGCATCGGTTTGACATATTGATTTGCCAAAATGGAGTCCTTTAATTGCTCCATATTAGAAGGATAAAAGGTGTGACCATTGTATTTACTACTCAAACCTATCAACATGCCATGTCTTGCAGTCAAATCATATTGCTCCAGTTGGATTGACTCTACATTAAATCTTCCAGACGAACTTTGGGCCTTGCCATTGTAAATAGTACTCGCTACGTAATTATAAGTACCCGTAGGGAATGATCCAGCGTCTAATCTGAAATAGTTTTGTGTTTTGCTAAATTGATAACTAAATTCCTTATTGTTTTCATCTTTTATAATGAGCTTCACATCAGCATCATTGACCAGTTCATAACTATCATTATACAGCTGTGCATCAAACAAAACAGGTTCACTATCTTTATATAACGTTTTCGAAGTGTTGACTCTAAATTTGCGTTTATCACTTTTAACAGATGTCAGTTGAATTGTTTTGTTGATCAATTCTGTGACAATATCGTAATTTTTATGCTGCAAGTGATCAAAGAGCCGCCATTTCCATAAACCTTCACCTACAATAACAGCAGTTTTTACATTACCCTTATCTCCAAAAGCAACCAATGGATAAGACGTTTTGATTTTCTTAATTTTTTGGAATAAATAAATATTTGCGGTTCCAATTGGTTTGTATTCGCCGAAAGGTGCTAATAAAGGCGGAAAAGTTGATAAATTTCGCTTCAACTCATCAGAAGTTACGAATAAGTTGAATGCGGGATTTAGCTCAGGTGTTATTTCTTCTTTATTCTTACTATTTCCCGCTACGTTTAGCACGTCTTGCACTAAGTTAAACTTGGGAAGCGATGTTTGCGTACCGACTATAAAAATGAGTGGAATATTGTTCTTCTTCAGATTTGTAATAGCACTTCCAGCGTCAGAAAGATCAGATGGAAGATTGTGCAGTATAGCTAGATTGTACTTCGAGACATTGCCATTAAACTCTTTGGCAAAAACGATTTCTACATCATAATTTTTATTGGAAGTTAAGGTAGCTTTTAGAGCAGCCAAATCAGGATGTGGAGAATTGGCAAGTAATAATATCTTCTGCCTTGCATCTAAGACTTCAACAAAAAACTCTTTCTTGTTATTGACAACATTGAACTCATTTGTGATACCTGTGACACGAGCTCTGAATCTTTCAACTCCTACTTGATCTGCGTCGACCACAAATGCTTTTGAAACAAAAAATGAATTGCTATTAATATCAATGGATTGCTCGCCTATCTTGCGGACATTGGATCCGGAAACCGATTCTAGAATGATACTTGACTTACTTCCTGCCGAGTTGTATGCGGCAACATCGACTTGAATACTGAATTTATCGCCTAGATATGCGATCTTGTTATGCAAAACATTCTGAATGGTAATA
>JANMMV010000302.1:0-4685 GCA_031373565.1 Saprospiraceae bacterium | reverse complement strand
ATATAGTCAGATTCGGCGATGGGTCTCAGCAGAGCGGTGCCTTTAAAAGCATCCATACGCACTGCGATTTCAGGATTATCACTATTGTATACAAAGTAATCACTCGCCGTTTGATACTTAGCGATCCTAAACTTTGCGTCTACATACCGCGACATCTGATAATCGTACCTATCTAAATGATCAGGTGTGATGTTGAGCAGGATACCTATATGCGGAGAGAATGTCTCCACATCATCTAACTGAAAACTGGAGATTTCGAGTACCATGATATCTGGCTGACCTTCTGCCAAGATACGGGCATAACTCTTGCCGTAATTGCCACCCAAAGCAACATTTCGACCCGCTGTTTTTAGAATGTGGTATAAAAGTCCCGACGCTGTAGTCTTCCCATTTGAGCCAGTGATAGCTATGGTAAGTCCAGAAAAAAATAAGTGACCAAACTCAATCTCGGAAATTACTTTCCGTCCTTTTTCTTTTAACATGCGAAGGACAGGCGCATGATCCGGAACACCGGGACTTTTAACGACCACCTCAGTTACCAAAACCTTATCAAAATCATGACCTCCTTCTTCAAAAGAGATCTCGTTACTTATTAATTCGGCTTTGTATTGATCGGCTATCATACCGAAATCACTTACAAATACGTTCATGCCCAGCTTCTTTGCTAGCAAGGCTGCGCCCACTCCACTTTCTCCTGCTCCGATGATGGTCACACTCTTTATCATTATCTGATTTTTAGGGTTATGACAGACACAATCGCTAACAAGATGCCAATAATCCAAAAACGAGTTACAATCTTTGACTCATGCATTCCTTCCTTTTGGAAGTGATGATGCAATGGCGACATCTTAAATATTCTGCGGCCTTCGCCGTATTTATTCTTTGTATATTTAAAGTAAGTTACCTGCATTACAACAGATAAATTTTCAGCTACGAATATCCCACATAGGATAGGTATCAATAACTCCTTTCTGACCAATATCGCCAACACTGCAATGATACCACCGATCGTCAAACTACCAGTGTCGCCCATAAACACGCGCGCAGGAAACGAATTATGCCATAAGAAACCTATACAAGCTCCTAGAAAACACGATGAAAACACCACCAACTCAGCCGAGTTTGGGATATAAAATACATTTAGGTAATCAGCGATAATCGTATTACCAGACACATAAGCAAATATGCCTAATGTAGTTCCTATGATTGCTGATGTTCCTGCCGCTAGTCCGTCAATACCGTCCGTTAAATTGGCGGCATTGGAAACAGAGATGACAATCAATATCACAACTAGTACAAACAAAATCTTCCACCACAAATCCGTATTATCTCCCATAAATCCTACCAACATCTTGTAGTCAAAATTATTGCCTTTGACAAACGGTACATTTGTGAGCGTTGTCTTAACGTAAGCAAGTTCGGTGATCCTTGATACGTCATTGACTTTAGGTAGCGGGATCTGATATTCTTTCATGATTTCGTAACCACCAGCTTTAGCCTGATCAAGAGGCATGCGGATGACCACTTCATCACTCAAAAGCATTGTAATCCCCACTATCAATCCTAATACAATCTGTCCGAAAATCTTAAACTTACCGCTCAGACCTTCCTTATTTTTCAAAAACACCTTGATGTAATCGTCTGTGCCACCGATCAAACCCAACCATATCGTCGTGAAGATCATCAGCAAAATGTATATATTATCTAGTCTAGCGAGCAACAAACAAGGTATCAATATCGCCATGATAATGATAATTCCACCCATCGTTGGTGTACCTTCTTTGGCCTTTTGACCATCAAGTCCAAGCTCTCTTACCGTCTCACCGATCTGCATCCGCTTGAGTCGAGAGATAATCCTACCTCCGAATACAAGCGATATCAATAGTGACATCAAAATCGCCATCGCCGCTCTAAACGTGATATACTGAAACAAGCCCGCCCCTGGCAGATTATAGTACTTGTCAATATATTCGAAAAAGTGGTATAACATTTGTATTAAGCTTATTTATAATATGTTTTTGCGAAAAAATATGTTTACAATCATTTGGGCGTGTCCACGATTTTCCTATCGTGGTCAGGCTGTCCGCTTTATCCCGATATTCATCGAGATGTTCGCTACCATCCTTTACGCATGGCAGCGCGGTATTGGCCTACGCTTGTTTTTTGCTTTTGATACTTACCATGGTATCAAAGGCTGGATGGACATTGGCTCAAGTCGATTTGATCTTCATCAAAAAAAATTAACAGTGCAACAGGCTATTCAGAACTTTTCCCAAAAAAGATCCTGCTGCAACTGTTAAACCAACCTGAGAATGATAATAGAACCTAAATCTTAAGTAAATAAAAGATTGTTTGCCAATGGATTACGAATATACCAATGGCTTCAACCAAACACTTCTCTTAATACTTTTTTATCATCAAAAGGAAACTTTTCCCCTTTTATTTCTTGGTAATTCTCGTGGCCTTTTCCTGCCACGAGTATGATATCATTGTTACCGGATATCATCACGGCTGTTTTTATTGCCTGAGCGCGATCAGCGATGCGCAGTACATTTTTGACATCTTCTGCGGTCATTCCCGCCATCATATCATCAAGGATAGACTCGGGATCTTCACTCCGGGGATTATCACTTGTGAATATCACTCGATCAGCATGTTTGAGCGCGATACGAGCCATGATAGGCCGTTTCGTTATATCTCTATCTCCTCCACATCCGACGACAGTCACCACTTTTGATGAAGCGTTTTTTATTCTCTTTATCGTCAGTAAGACATTTTCCAAGGCATCAGGTGTATGTGCATAATCAACGATAGCACATTTGCCCGTTTTACTATCCACAATCTGATCAAATCTCCCTTCGGCACCTGCTAGATCACTAAGGATTGCTAAAATTTCATCTTTAGGCGCTCCCATTTCTATCGCCGCACCATAAACTGCTGTCAGATTGTATGCATTGAACTCACCTATTAATCTAAAATGTGCTTCTTGTTCATTGATCTTCAAATGCAATCCAGTTACAGCACTTTCTATGATTTTGGTTTTATAATCCGCCATCGTTCGTAGTCCGTACGTCAATTTGCGCGCTTTTGTATTTTGGGTCATAATGAGACCATTCGCATCATCACGATTTACCAAGGCAAAAGCATCTTTTGTCAACTCATCAAAGAACTTTTTCTTTGTGTCTATGTACGCTTTCATCGTGCCATGATAGTCAAGATGATCTTGGGTAATATTGGTAAATAATGCACCAACAAAATTCAGCCCTCCTATTCTCTCTTGGTCTACCGCATGAGAGCTCACTTCCATAAAAATGTACTTGCATTGTTGTGATCTCATTTCCGAAATCAATTGATGCAAGCTGACCACATCTGGTGTCGTATGCGTAGAAGGTACAATCTCATCTCCTATCCTATTAGCCACAGTGGAAATCAATCCACATTTGTAACCCAATCTTCCGTACAACTGGTACAATAATGTCGCCACCGTTGTCTTACCATTCGTGCCAGTCACACCTACTAAATGGTAATCTTTACTTTGATTACCGAAGTAAACTTTGGCCATTTCACCTAAGACTTTACGCACTTCAGATGTCAGGACATACGTGACACCTTCGTGCATAGTTTCTGTTTTCTCACACAGGATAACGGTAGCTCCTAGTGCAATTGCTTTTTCGATATAGTCATGTCCATCCACGATGCTGCCTTTGAGAGCTGCATATAGAAATCCATTTGTGACTTTTCTCGAGTCCAGTGCCAATCCTTGTATCGTCTCGTTTTCATTTCCGAAGATTTGAAACTTAACTTTTTCAGGCAATATGTCAATCAACTTTCTGCTCATTGCTTTCTTATTCTGAGCATTAATCTAAATCTATTGTTATCGTCTGACCTGTCGCACGTTCGCCACTTTGGACAGATTGAGACTTTACTTTTCCTACACCCTTGACCCGGACTTTCAATCCAGTATTCTCGAGAATATATACCGCATCTCGCGCTCCCATTCCTCTTACATCAGGTACGATGGATTTTTTAAATTTTCGTTTGTTGAGGACCATCGCATCCGTCTTGATAGTACTGATAGCCCAGTCATTATCTGTCGACCCGATCGTTTTGAAATTAAGAAAATCATAGATCTGACCAAAATCTTTAGCATATCCATAAGCGGAGCCTGGTTTGTTGATCGCCATTGCGATCGAATCATCCAGCGTTCTTACTTGCTTCGTTTTGAGAGCAAAAACTTTCTCTGCGACATTTTTGAAAACAGGACCTGCCGTATACCCACCATAGAACACGCCACCTTTTGGATCATAAATGACGACCATCATCGTGTACATCGGGTTCTCAGCAGGGAAATATCCACAGAAACTTCCGTTGTATTTCGGTGCTTGACCAGCTACCGCATAATTCGTTTTGGCTGTACCTGTTTTTCCCGCAAGGGTTACAGACTCCGACTTAAGACTTTTTCCAGTACCCCTCGTGATCACACCTTCCATCATATGCTGCACCTTCGTGATATTCTCTGGTTTAGCAATCTGTGCATTGACGACCACTGGGTCAAATTTCTTTTTGACCTCGTCGCCTTTGCGTATTTCTGAAACAAGATATGGTCTCATCATTTTGCCACCATTGGCCACAGCATTATAAAAATTAAGCATCTGTAACGGCGTCATCATCACTTCATATCCATG
>JANMMV010000293.1:0-5038 GCA_031373565.1 Saprospiraceae bacterium | reverse complement strand
GATCAAAATCAAGGTTTGGATGGATCACATCGGTAACGCAACTTTGAAGCTTGAAGGCTCTACAGATGCTGGTCCAAATTGGGTAATTTCAGTACCTAATACTAAAGTTAATGAATGGGAAGAGTTGACTTTCGATGTTAATCTTCCGTCAATTGAAACACCAAATATGCCTGCTAAAGGACATATTTATGCAAGAATTGTACTCTTCTTTGATTTTGGCACGGCAGGCACAGGAACAGATGTAACTTCATATTTTGATGACATTATTGCAGTAGGTGGTGGTGCAGAAGTTTGTAATCCAATATTAGATTTTGAAAAAGCCGAGACAAGTACCGATTTTCAGTATTTCGGTAGTACTCTTGATGGTACCAAAACATCGGTTATCAATAATCCGAATCCAACTGGCATTAATACAAGTGCCAAAGTGACTAAATTCATAAAGCCAGCTGTAGCTGAAGTGTGGGCGGGTGCTTTTACAAGTCCTGACCCTAAAGCCGTAGTAGATCTAGTTAGTAACTCAAAGATTAGAGTAAAAGTGCACATGGATCACATCGGTAATTTAGCGCTCAAACTTGAAGGGTCAACAGACGGTCCTGTTTGGGTGATAACTGTACCTAACACGAAGATTAACGAATGGGAAGAGTTAGAATTTGATGTAAACCTACCGTCCATTGAAGCACCTAATGCAGCTGCAAAAGGTTTTATTTATTCTAGGATCGTCTTATTTTTTGATTTTGGTGTAGCAGGAAGTGGCACGGAAAAAGTATTTTACGTCGATGATATCTGCCAAGTTGGTAGCGGGGCACCATCAGCTAAATCCGTCAACTTCAGCGTTGATATGAATAATTATACAGCTAATTTTGACAAGGTGTACCTCAGTGGTTCTTTTAATAACTGGTCAGGCGATGGCAATCCACTTACAGATGAAAACGCTGACGGGATATGGACAACCACTATCAATTTGCCAGTAGGTTTGTATGAGTACAAAGTGACACTTGATAATTGGAAAGCTGAAGAAAAATTTCTTGGTACTGAAGAGTGTACCATGACTACAGATGTTTTTACAAATCGCAAATTGGTCGTCAGCGCTGATACGGATGTTCCTAAGTTTTGTTTCAATAGCTGCTATGCTTGTGGTGAAGAATTGCTCATTACTTTCAAACTAGGAATGGGGACAGTCACTCCAAATCCTGATGGAGTTTGGATAGCAGGTGGTGGCAAATTTGATGTTCCAGGAGGAAAGTATAAAATGTCAGATGCCAATGGCGACAAAGTTTATGAGTTGGTCGTACCTAGGAAAGCTGGCTTTACATCTTACTTTACATTCACAAACGGACCATGCGGTGATTATAGCTGCAAAGAGCTAATCGAAGGACAACCATGTGCTAATCCTGGCAATTTTAACGATCGATTGCTCGCTCCTATAACGGGTAACACTTTGTATGAGTCTTGCTTTGGCATATGTTCAAATAATACAAGTTGTACATCTAGCGTCAATGATTTTGAAAAATCTTCAAACCTATTCTCATTAATGGGCAATCCGACACAGACAAGTTCGACGATTACATTTCACAAAAATCAGGCAGCTAAGAGAGTGTGGATAACAAATAGCGTTGGGAAAACTATTCGAACATTCGATGTTCCTAGTTCCACAGAAAATTTATCAATTAATACATCAGACCTAGCTGCAGGATTTTATAGCGTTTCTGTCATATTAGACAATAAAATGCAATCTGTTAAACTCATCAAACTGTAAGAGATTATCAAACTTATAGAAGGATCACTTATTTAACGATAAGTGATCCTTTATTTCTGAGCCCAAACAATTAAAATGATCATGCATAAAATTATAGTGTTCTTTTTTTTATTATTCTCACTTCATGCACAAGCTCAAAAGCAGGTGACTGGTAGAGTTACTGACCCAGAAGACGGACAATCCATCATCGGAGCTACTGTCGTGTTGCAAGGTAGTGCAACTGGAACCATCACTGATATAGACGGTACTTACTCAATAGCGATAAATGGTAATGATGATAAGCTCGTTTTTAATTACACTGGCTATGATGAACAAATAATTACAGTTGGTAACGCTTCAATATTAGATGTCTCTCTAAGGACAGCAATTTCAACGCTGCAAGAGGTAGTTGTCACAGGCTATGGCACACAGAAAAGATCAAATATTAGTGGTAGTGTGGCAACCATTAAGGCATCCGAGTTAGAAGACAAGCCTATTTTAAGGGTAGAACAAGCTTTGCAAGGTCGTGCTGCTGGCGTACAAGTCGCGCAAGTATCAGGTTCTCCGGGTAGTCCCTTGACAGTTAGGATACGTGGTGTAGGTACGATCAATAACAGCGATCCTTTATACATCGTAGATGGCATACCTGTTGACGGTTTAGATTTCCTAAATCCCAGAGATATCGAAACTATGAACATTTTGAAAGATGCTGCATCGGCTGCTATTTATGGTGCCCGTGGCGCAAATGGTGTCGTTTTGATAACAACAAAAACCGGCAAAAAAAATCAGCAAGGTATTATTTCATATGAAGGTTATGTGGGTTCTCAGCAAGCTTCAAGATTACTAGAGCTGCTATCTGCAAGTGAATACGCAGCCCTCCAAAATGAAGCTTATCTAGCTGCTGGTAAAATTCCATTACCGGAATTTGCTAACCCACAGGCCTTAGGTCGAGGTACTGACTGGCAAGAAGCGATATTTCAAGAAGCGCCGATCACGAGTCATCAACTAACGATGGCAGGTGGTGGCGATAAAACCACGTACACGATCTCTAGCAATTACTTTACTCAAGATGGAATCGTGGGTGGCCCAAAAGCTAATTTCAAAAGAGCAACGACAAAAATTAATGCAACAAATGACGTCAAATCTTGGCTACAAGTAGGTACCAATCTAGGTTTTACTTGGTTAGAAAGGAAAAGCTTATCTGAGAACAATGAATACAATTCGCCAATCATCAGGGCACTAAATATAGATCCGACTACGCCAGTTTATAAAGCAGATGGCACTTTCGCGTATTCAGACTACGCAGATACAGATATCGCCAATCCAGTGAACGGCATAGCCCAAACCCATAACAAATGGCAGTCTAATAGATTGGTAGGTAGTATTTTTTCTGATCTAAAACTCTCAAAAAACCTTAAATTCCGATCAACAGTTAGTACGGATGTAACATTTGCAGTGAGTACGGGATTTAATCCTAAATATGATCTAAGCAATGTGCCCACTTTAAGTGAAGCTCCTGCTGCTGAAAAAAGTGTAACAAATAGTGTTGGAATTGGCCATAATACATGGAAAAACTGGCAAATTGAAAATTTCCTGACTTACCAAAACGTATTTAAAGACGTCCATGATGTAACGATTATTGGTGGAACATCCGCTCTTTCAAATCGATATGATGGCAGTGGAGGCAGCAACACAAATTTACCTTCTAATGATCCTAAAGATGCTTATATCAGCAATACTATAGATCCTATTGAATCCCAGACAGCTTACCAATTTGCTACAGAATCTAGTTTACAATCCTATTTTGCGAAAACTAACTATACTTACAATGATAAATATATGGCGTCTGCCACTTTACGTAGAGATGGTTCATCAAAATTTGGTAAAAACAATCGATACGGTCTATTCCCATCCTTCTCAGCAGGATGGAAAATAAGTCAAGAATCATTTTGGAAATCTGAAGTAATTAACGATGTAAAGCTAAGAGCTAGTTGGGGTCAAAATGGTAATGATCGTATTGGAGATTATTCGTTTACGACGATCGTATTAAAAGGTCAGAATTATGTATTCGGACCGAACGAAAACATAACTAATGGAAGTGTAGCACTTACTAGCGCCAATCCTGATTTGAAATGGGAAACGAGCACACAGACCGATATCGGACTTGATGTAGAATTTTGGGACGGTAAACTAAACTTTACGACCGATTATTACATCAAAGAGACATCTGACATGCTTTATGCGGCGCCGATACCATTGACAGCTGGCACAGAGCCTTCACTTCAAAATGTAGCGACAGCCCTGAACAAAGGTTTAGAATTAAGTCTAGGGTATCGTGATCGCTCTTCAGGTGGCATTAAGTATAGTATAGAAGGAAATGTTGCTTTTGTAAATAGCAAAGTTACAGGTCTCGGTCTAAATGGAAAACCCGTATTCTCAGGGACAATCCAATCTGCCAACTCTCAAGCTGCCAAAACAGATATCGGTCAACCGATCGCTTCCTTCTTTGGGTATGTAACTGATGGTATTTTTCAGACAAAGGCAGAAGTTGAAGCACATGCTTTTCAAGCAAATGAGACGGCGCCTGGTGATATACGTTTTAAAGATCTTGATGGCAATAATGTGATAGATCAAAATGATAGAACCTACATAGGTAATCCGACGCCTAAGTTTACTTTTGGTTTGAATGGAGATATTTCTTACAAAAATTTTGATCTAAATTTATTTATTCAGGGAAGTCAAGGTAATGACATCTATAATAATACAACTCGATACGATTTTATTTATGTCAATCGTCCTGCCAGTGTACTAGAGAGATGGACGGGTCCTGGTACTTCTAATTCTCAACCGAGAGTTAATCTTAACGATGCAAATCAAAATGCTAGAATCTCTGATAGATTTGTCGAAGATGGTTCTTATGTTCGACTAAAAGCATTCCAGATAGGTTATAATCTATCTCAAGAATGGCTCAAAAAGATCAAATTTAGGAATATGAAAGTATACGTTACAGGACAAAATCTATTGACGTTTACAAATTATTCAGGTTATGATCCTGAGATTGGAAATGTAGGTGGTAGTTTGGAGATAGGGATAGATAGAGGTTTTTATCCCCAAGCGCGAACTGTCATAGGTGGTGTTAACTTTACTTTTTAATTAGAAAAATTATTGAAAATGAAAAATATAATTGTCATTTTAACTTGTTTCTTTGTTACAGCTTGTTCAAGCGATTTTCTTGATAAAAGCCCAATCGTTGGCGTTACAGAAGAAAATTTTTATCGTACAGAAGCTGATGCTATTGCAGCG
>JANMMV010000220.1:0-6628 GCA_031373565.1 Saprospiraceae bacterium | reverse complement strand
AGCGATGCTGTTGGTCAATTCCTTTACATACTTAGCTGTCTCAAGCGGATTGTTTGATTTCTCGATATTGGAAAGTAAGGACCGGAGGCCCTTCGAAACTTCATTTTTTTTATTCATAATAATTATATAACGAAAATACGGTGGGTAGTATGATTAATGTCGCGGTGCTACGAGTTCATTATAACCAAGGAACTCATTGGCGAGATTAAGGAAATTGATAGATCCTTTGCTACTAGCGTCATAGATGATAATCGGCTGTCCGAGTGATGGGGCTTCTCCGATCTTGCTGTTGCGATGTATGATGGTCTCAAAAATTTTGTCTGAGATGATATGACGAATTTCTTCGATAACCATATTTGCCATACGAAGTCGTTGATCGTACATGGATAAGATCACACCTTCTACTTGTAGATCAGGATTGATCGCTTGTTGCACTATATTGATGGTATCTTTGAGCTTTCCGAAACCTTCTAATGAGAAGAACTCGCACTGTACAGGAACTAAAACGCTATCAGCAGCTGCCAATGCATTTAATGTGATCAGTCCCAGAGATGGCAAACAATCAATAAATATGTAGTCATAATCATCTTTGACTTGATCCAATACTTTACGCATGCGAAACTCTCGTTGGTCTACGTTGACAAGCTCTATTTCAGCGCCAACAAGGTCGATCGAAGAGGGTAGAACGTCAAGATTGGGTGTTTCTGACTTGACGATCGCTTTGCGTGGGTCCGCATTTTCGATGAGACAGTCATAGATGGTGAGACCTATCTGTTGCGCCTTGATTCCTGTGCCTGATGATGCGTTAGCTTGCGGGTCCGCATCTACGAGTAATACTTTCCTATCTAGCACTGCCAATGCGGCTGCAAGATTGATGGCTGTCGTCGTCTTGCCGACACCACCTTTTTGATTAGCAATGGCTATGATTTTGCCCATGTGTTTGTATTAGATTTCGATGTTGGTCCTACCGAGATTATTGATTATTCTTCTTATATGCTACAAAAGCTAGTTTTGGCTTTCTAGTGATCTATTCTACTATCTGAAGTTGAAATGTAGGCTGTAATGGCTTTTGTAGTAAAATGGAGTGCAAAAGTACCATAATTTTTGATTTTTTTATCAATTATTATCAGATTTGTCAAAACATTTAAGGATTGTGGTAGTTATCTTTCCACAATAAATCTTATCCATGTTTGTTATCATTTCGGCCACCAATAGAATCAATAGTAGTACAAAACTAGTAGCCGAAGGCTATCAAAAAGCCCTGCAATCGCTTGGTATTGAAGACATTCAAATGATCTCGCTAGAGAATATGAATGACATCCAGATCAAGGCGGATATGTTCGCCGAAGCGACCGTCAATCCGATGATCAAAACAATGCAAGCTGAACTATTGATTCCATCGACTCATTGGCTTATCGTTGTGCCAGAATACAATGGAAGTTTCCCTGGTATCTTGAAACTATGGATAGACATGCTCTCGATAAGCAAACGTAATGAAACTTTCAAGGGTAAAAAAATCAGTATGGTCGGTGTAGCATCCGGACGATCGGGCAACCTTCGCGGTCTCGACCAATTGACAGGACTACTCAATTATCTTGGGTCATACATGATGCCCAACAAATTGCCCATGTCTTCGATTCATACCTTTATTGACAAAGAAAATCATCAACTTCTGCCTTCTGGTTTGGAAACCATTGCTGCATTTGCGCAGGAAATTAAGGTATTTTACGATGAAACAGTGATCTAAGAGTCGATCTTCATGTCAATAACAGACGATCTTGGATGTAGTAGGTAAGATGCTTTTCGAAATGATTCAACAACGATATTAAGCTTGGTCCTTAAACGGCAGCCTGTGGTTTAGTAGCCCTGATCATTTCTCTTTTGAATGGAGGCCCTGGCAATCGCTCTGTAGTAAAACCACAAGTGTTAAGCTGTCTCCGGAATTCTCCTTGTGCACAGTAACTTGTCAATACGCCACCAGGTAGTAGGCAATCATACATTTTTTGAAGGATGGGCCTACCCCACAGGTTAGGTTGGCACGTTGGTGCGAATGCGTCAAAAAATACGCCATTGCAAGCTTCAGGAATATCAAGATCTTCAATATGACTGTTGTATTTTGTAAGCGCAAAAAATGGTGAAATAGCTTTTTTTTCGTTCCAACTTACCGTGTGCATGGTTTCAAATGCATAGCCATCACCTAGGATAGTGCCATAATTTAGTTGAGATGCGGTGTCAAGATCTATGGGAAAAGCTTCCACGCTGTGATAATCGATGTGTACTTCTTTATTTTGGGCAAACTGAAAAGCCATCAAAGCATTCAAACCTGTCCCGAAACCCATTTCAAAGATTTTCAAAGACCTATGACCTTTGTTTACTTGATATGCCAAGCAGTTATCAACAAAAACGACCTGTGACTCACCAATCGCTCCATGTATAGAATGATAAAATGCGCCAAACAAGTCGTTTTTGATCGTGTGGGACCCATCGCCCGACACCTTAATTTCACATTTATGCATGATACGCCAAAGTTTCCTTTAGCTCATCTACACTGATATCCATGTGGCTAGCATCATAAATACACTCACCATCTTTGATTAAAAGCAATTGTGGTGATTCATGGTGTACGCCATATTTTTCTGTAATTTTGGAAGACACCGACCTAAAAGAGAGTAAATCAAGGTAAAAGGGTTTAACGACATCGTTTACTTCCTCATCCCATTGTGATTCAAGTCTCATTTTTGCCATATGGCTTACCGGACAAGATGTGCTATGCTTAAATAAAATAACACACCCTTCAAAAGATTCATCCTGAGCAAGACTTAAGTCTTCCTCAGATTCGAGAGCACTCCAGATCATAATTACTTAGAAACGATAGGGGTAACAATTTTGATAATCGTTTTCATCTCATAAGGACATCCAGACCCTCTGTTACATGATGTCAATGACATGGACAAGATGACAAAAGATACAGCGATCGCAGTAAATTTTTTAATTGAATTAGTCTTCATAAATTTATAGATTATATGTTTTAAACGATTATTGCGCAAAAATATTATTAATTCTCATTATGAAGACACATATTTCTCATAATTGTAACATGTTTTTTAAATAATTAACAATAAATTATAATTATGCTAGGTTTTACTGATGCGTCAGTACGATTCTAACGATAGATTTTACTTCACTCTTAACAGATTTGCCCACCCCAAGATAAAAAACACACCTCCGATCGGGGTAATTGGTCCCACAAAATTCCAAACATCACCGCCTAGAAGATGACGCGTAGAGAGAATATAAAGAGATCCAGAAAATAAAATGATGCCAACGCAAAACATCCAAAATGACTGATGTAGGACGCTTTGGTTGCGGTCATCCCAAAATTTGTATCCCACAGCGACCATTAACATGGCCAACGTATGTATAAAATGGTACAATGAGCCTGTCTTGAAGGTCTCAAGTTGCGCCATATCCATATGTGGTTTGAGACCATGAGCAGCAAAAGCCCCTAGAGTGACTGCTGTTATCCCGAATACCGCCGTTGTTTTTATATGTGAAATCATGATTTGATGAATTGTACTGCTGAAACGCTTGAGTTACCTATAACCATATCGTATTTATTAAAACAAAGATAATCTAATATTACCTAATTTGCCAATCAATACTATTTTTGCCTATAGCCTGAAGGTAGGCATTCGCTTTTGAGAAATGCTTACATCCTTGGAAGGCATTGCGGGCAAGCGGCGATGGGTGTGCCGCTTCAAGTATTAAATGTCTCGTGTCGTCAATCAATATTTTTTTTGATCTTGCAAAATTGCCCCATAGCATAAAAACGATACCACTTTGATGTTTTGATAAGTACCTAATGGTCGCATCTGTAAATTGCTGCCAGCCAATCGCTTTATGAGAACCGGGGTTGTTGTGCTCCACGGTCAACATGGCATTCAACAGAAATACCCCTTGCTGGGCCCATACCGTTAAGTCTCCATGGGGTGGGGGTGTGCACCAGACATCAGTGCTCAATTCTTTGTATACATTACGTAAGGAGGCTGGAATCTTTACGCCTTTGGGCACTGAAAAAGATAATCCCATTGCTTCACCAGGATTGTGATAAGGGTCTTGCCCTAAGATGACCACTTTAACCGAGTCGGGTGGGCATGCATCATAAGCTGCAAAAATAGCTGATCCGGCGGGATATATTTGCTTGTTTTCGAGCTTAGTTTGTTTTAGCGATGCAGTAATCTTATCAAAATAGTTTTGAGTAAATTCGGCCGCCAGTGCTTTTTGCCAAGCTGGATGTATCTTGACTGATGTTGGATCCATTGATTAAAATGAAAATATTTGGACTATTATCTTGCAATATTACGAAAAGATATATACTTTTGCACCCGAATTGGTAAAACAGTTTAATCCTACGGTTTCGTAGCTCAGCTGGATAGAGCAACAGATTTCTAATCTGTGGGTCACAGGTTCGAATCCTGTCGAGATCACAAATCACAACGCCAAACAAGTTTAAATCGCATCAGATTTCTTGTTTGGCGTCTGTTTTTCAAGGAGTTATGAAGTTACAACTACACAAAAGCCTTGAAAAGGAAAGAAATTAAATTAAATGCGACAAAGAGGTTCTAAGTTTCTAAAGGTGATTAGGCCAACTCAATGAAAATCTAGGTCTAGATATTTTGTGAATGCTCGAGATCGAAAATGAAGAACTTGTGAAACGACTTATGGACAAACTTGCAGTTGTACTTGCAAGAAACTACCAGATAAGAATGAGTAAAGGCAAATTGTGGTCTAATGGTGAAAAAATATGCGAATTTTATTGGTGATTTTGAACACATTAGCTAACTACTAAGTAGTCGGTGTCGTATTCCAGTCCGTTCTAGAAGGGCATATTTTTGTACCGCTGAACCGAGTACGATTTGCACATTGCCTGTCGTTTAGACTTCCCTTGAACTTGCGATCCAATGCGCTCACAATATTGACATTCAATAAAATTGAGATTTCTTTATTTTGATTTTGATCAATTGAATTATTATCTTTGTCCTACAATCGCAATAGTCCAATCTGTTCAATTTTCGGCCAATAAACTATGATAAATGTTGTATTCTATAAGGATGGTGTAAGTCTCAAAGGGGAATTCTTGAATAGGCCTTTGAGTATTTCCGAAAGGCATACTCTTTTTTTCTGTACCTCCCATGATCAGATTCAACATCAGTTACGCAATGATCAGGCCGATATCATTATGTATTTTACCAACGATGTCAATAGCGCAGACACCTTGGCGCTACGAAGGATATCTGAATTAGCACCTAATTCAAAATTGACGCTATTTTCTGATGCCAGTCATGCTTTGCAGGCTTGGCATCTTGATATGTTTCATTTTGATCATCATCCGATTGATTTGGATAAAGTAAAAAGAGCTTTTCACAAATACATCAAGACTTTACAATCAGAAAAACATAATGTGTTGACGCTCAAGCTCAATGATGGCACGCACAATATTCCACTAAAAGATATTAGGTTTCTACTAGCTTCTGGCAACTATACTTTCATACATTACGAGTCAGACAAAAACTTATTGATTACCAAACAAATTGGGCAGTTTGATTTTCTGAGTGAAAAGAATCCCCTTTTTCATCGTATTCACAGGTCATTGATTATCAATATAGGTACTATAAAAAGCGTTGACGATGCGGCTCTTCACTTTTATAATTGTGAAAAACCACTTGACGTTTCGGCAAGTTTGGCGCAAAAGATTAAGAAACTACTCAATTCTAAATGATGGTCAAAATGAAGGTCAATACCAGTTCATACAACATAATGGTCGATTCATACAGTATAGCGTTGATGCTCTTTTCTCATAGCTACCTTTGTCCATATTAAAAGCATCATATTATGAGTAGGGTCATTTTACATCAGCTTCCAGATACGCTATCACCTGAAGAAACCATCTTTAAGGTACGACAAAATCCATCATTGATCTATAATGTATTGGGTTATGGCCATCAAAATATACATCAAGATGCTGTGATAATTTGCTTTGAATCTAGCTTGGTTATCCCGCATGTTGAAGCTCAAACCTATGATGAAGCGTTTCAATTTATTCAAAATGAAAACGACAAGGCTGATTTCTTTGTGTACGATGGATTTACCTTTTTATCGATGAATCTTAGTGAATTTAAGTCATTGTCAAGCGCCGAGCAACAGGATTTTGTCAATATGTTTATCGATTCTTTGTCCCTACAAACATATGAAGTCAAAGAGCTAGCAGTTTATTCGCTAGCAAGTTTGGCAGCCATGACCGTAATTGAACAGTCAAATATCATTGATCCAGGCATGAGCGATGTGGGGTATTTTAATGATCGTGAGAATGATGTACATGAAATTACTTCCATCACTTTTGAAGCAGTTGCAACGGATAGAGAACTTTTGTTTACATCAATAGACGATAACGAATGGATACCAAACATAGAATTTGAGCTACCTGAGTCTATTGTTTTTGACATCGATGTTCAAGCAGATCCTTCCGTTTTAGAAATATCTGATGGTGGTGATCTTGAAGAAGCGGGTAGTATTCTCGACGACGATACAGAACCTAACTTCTATAATGAGGATGAAAACCCGTTTGATG
>JANMMV010000210.1:0-2557 GCA_031373565.1 Saprospiraceae bacterium | reverse complement strand
AACGGAACCATAGCTCCTACGGCGGCGCTCTCTTCGATGCCATATACGCCAAGCGAAAGTATGGATGCACTTAGGCATTTCTATTTTGTAGAAGGGGAAAAATTATTTGACAAATCAGGCTTTCATGATGCTTTCAATCCTAGTAAAAACTGGTACGCAGACTCGTATCTTGCTATAGATCAAGGGCCGATTGTCGCTATGATCCAAAATCACAGGACAGGACTACTGTGGCGTAACTTCATGAAAAATCCTGAAATCCAACCTGCATTAACGAGCATCGGCTTTTTGGCAGACCTATCAGGAACTAAAGAAAACTCAGAAGCAAATATTTCTATCTTTCCAAATCCTACAAACGGCAGGTTTACCGTTTCATGGGACGCTAACACTTCAAAAGTCACAAAAATCGAGATCACAAATATCGCGGGACAAGTCATAAAAACGGTTTCCGATCCTGAGAATGCTGACAGAATTGCAATAGCAGATATAAGCTGTACTGGTCTGTATTTGGTAAAAGTACATTTAGTGGATCGTATTAGAGTGCTAAAATTACTGGTAAGCAAGGATGAATGAGCGCATTTGAGAATACTTGAATAGTGTGATTTATAATTTTAAAAATAGTTATTTTTGCAAGCTAAAGTCTAATGTCAATGACATCCAAAGCAACCACCATATTACAATATCTAACTGAACTCCCCGAAGATCGGACGATCGCAGTTGATACAATCCACAACACCATCATCAAAAATTTGCCTATTGGTTTTGAATCGTGTATAAGTTACGGGATGATCGGATATGTGATCCCACACACCATCTACCCAGCAGGCTATCACTGTGATCCAAAGCTACCGCTGCCGTTTATGGCACTTGCATCACAAAAAAATTCTATCAATCTATACCATATGGGTATTTATGCAGATCCACAACTACTTGATTGGTTTACTAAATCATATCTAGCGCTTAATATAGGTAAACTTGATATGGGAAAAAGTTGTGTTCGATTTAGTAAAATGGACAAAATACCTTTTGACCTTATCGGAGAACTGTCGACAAAGATGAGTCCTCAAGATTGGATCGATACCTACGAGAAAAATTATCGAAATAACAGCAAATGACCCAAACCTTCACCGTTACAGGTATGACATGCGCAGCATGCGAATTTAAGATCAAACATCTATTTTCACAAATACCCGGAGTGACCGATGTATTAGCATCCAAAGATACGAACACCGCAATAATCGAAACTGATAAACTTATATCGCTGGCTGAACTGAAAGATGCGCTATCAAATAGCGATAAATATGCAGTTTCAGAGATCAACCGAGGTGCATCTGAGACGGTTATCGTTCTAGATGCTCCAGCGAAATCATGGTGGCACATCTATAGACCCCTTTTGCTAATCTTTGGGTACATCACAACGGTATGTTTATTGATCCAATATACGCAAGGACTATGGAATGTGATGACATTCATGCGTCACTTTATGGCTGGTTTCTTCCTTGTTTTTTCGTTCTTTAAACTACTCAATCTAAAAGGTTTCGCTGAAAGTTACCAGATGTACGATATAGTAGCGATGCAATGGAAACCTTGGGCTTATCTGTATGCTTTTACGGAATTAGGATTGGGATTTGCCTATTTGACGGATTGCTGCCCTTTGATAACAAACTTTACAACCCTGGTGGTAATGAGTATAAGTATTATCGGTGTCTTAAAAACAGTCTTAAACAAACAAAAAATCCAATGCGCATGTCTAGGAGCTATCTTTGACTTGCCGATGAGTACCGTTACAATTATCGAAGACGGATTGATGATAATGATGAGTGGATGGATGTTGCTTAATTTTTAAATACGTGTACAGAGATTGTTCTAATCATGATTTTTAAAAAGATTAAATAGAAGTACAATTTGACTACAAAGTACCAAAAAAATACCCACTTTGAAAACCATTTGAATTTTACTACTCCACCACCATTTATCTATTGAAATCAAATATACTGCTTGGCTTGTAAGATACAAGATAATAGCGAAACCCAAAACAGTCAAAAGCAAGTGAGTTCCGGTTCGCTTTTTGGATAATTTTTTGTTTCTAAAAATAAAATATAAGACTCCATTCCCAAATAAAATCATTAAGCTTAAAAGACTTAATACGCCGATACTTAGTATGTAATAGGTTGCCCCAAAATTCAAATCGAATATCGTTCTAGGATAACAATACCAATGAAAAATTACAAGCAATGCAGCAAAAGCAAGCGTCAAAATTGGTGTTGCATGTCCGATTTTTTTCATAATTAATTGACTCTATTCTTTCCGAATACCCGTTAATACACTTACTTTGCTATCAAATGGATTACCTGATGCTCTTCGCATAGAGACTACCTGACCGACATGCCACAAGGCGTCAGCAATTGGGCCGTTTATTTGATACCAATAATCAAATGAAGCCCCCGATGATGATTTCATCTTGAGATCTGATAACTTAACCTTTCCTGACTTGAGTTTTTCACTAGCCTGCAATAGATTCTGTAACGTTTTAGCTCTTTTCCGTTGAAAATCCATAGCC
>JANMMV010000205.1:0-2160 GCA_031373565.1 Saprospiraceae bacterium | reverse complement strand
ACAGGTGTAGCGACACTATCAACCGCTGCCGTTGTGCCAGTTGAGTCAGTTGCAACTGCGCCACCTGATCGTCGATCTGCTTCTTGCAAAGCACCAGCGATACCAGCATCATTAAATCTGTACGTCTCCCAAAACTCTAATTTGGCACTAGCCGTTATCATTTCTCTCGCTCTCTCTTTGTTTTCAACGCCTGGCAATTCTACCAAGATTAAATCTCTACTTGCATCTAATGAAATGTTAGGCTGAACGACGCCTAATTTATCTATCCTTTGCTTCAATCTATCGAACGTTGAATTAACGGTCTCATTAGCTTTAGCTCTTAGTAATCTAGTCAACGTTGCATCATCAGTCGTACCGTTTACGGAACCAAGTGCCTCGCTTTGACCAAAAACCCTTGACATCTTATTTTCACCAGCGATCGTTCTGTATTCTTGCGTGAACAATGTAATGAAATCGCTCTGAGACTTCTCTTGGGCTTTTTTAGCATTCTCAATAGCCTTCACGAAATCAGCATTATTAGCATTTCTACCAGCTAAACCCTTCAAGAAGTCTTCAAGATTTACTTGTAGAACCATGGACATACCACCCTTCAAATCCAAACCAAGCGCCAATTGTTGTTGCTTCAATTCACTGTATGTATAAGACTTAACGAGTGGAATTGAGAAAATTGTCTCAGATGACATTGAATCTAGGTATTTAGACCTAGCCAACTTGTATGATGCGGATTTAATATCTGTTCCTCCCATCTTGAGAGCGAACTCATCAGCATTCTTCTCTACCTTATTTGTAGGTATGAAGTATAAAAACTGAAGTAAACATACGAATGATAATAATATCAAAAAAAACTTAACTAAACTCTTGCCTTGCATTGTATTAATATTCTATTTTTTCCCAAAAAACTCCGCAAATATAAGGGTTTTGTCAAATTTTAAGGGTTTTCGGGTAAACATATCGAAATTTTTATGACAATAAATTGTATTAATCTGATTATCAGATATATACATGAGATCTTTTTTTGATATTTTATTTGCTTTGGACAAAGTATTCATCGAATCTTCCACGCATAGAAGCAGAATCAGAACGGTCTCCACTGGGGCTGAATGACCAAAAACTGTAGGTAACCTATACTTAACATAACATAATAAAAAATAATCATCTTACCATGCCCAATATTTTGTTCAATCGATTACTTTTGTGTTGAATTTATTATTTTCACAAACAAAAATCATAACAAAATGGGATTATTTTCATTTCTAAAGGCTGCAGGAGCTAAATTGATGGGCGGAAGTGCGGCTGCAAATGATGCAGCAGAAACAGCAAAAGCAACATCTGACGCTAGTATGGAAGCACTTAAAGATGCAGCAAACAAAAACAAAGCTGCTCAACTTACTTCTCAAGTGTTGGGCCACGGTATCGACGTTGAAAACTTAGATATCTCAATAGATGATGATACAGCAACTGTCTACGGACAAGTTAGCTCTACGTCTGCTAAAGAGAAAGTTATTTTGATAGTAGGAAACACGGAAGGTGTAGCGACCGTTGATGATCGTATGTCTGTCGTAGTAGAAGAACCAGAAGCTACTTTCTACACCGTTGAGTCAGGAGACTCATTATCAAAAATCGCTAAAGAAGTATATGGTGATATGATGAAATACCCAATTATCTTTGAAGCTAACAAGCCAATGCTAACTTCTCCTGACCTTATCTATCCAGGCCAAGTATTAAGAATTCCTGCGCTTTAGTAGTAAAGTAGTAGTAGTAGATGTATATCCCCGAGTCATTTTCATATGGCTTGGGGATTTTTTTTTTTGGAGGTGGTAATATCGGTGATTTCGAGTAACCTCAATCCGATGGTCGCAGTCATGCTAAAGCTTGATAAAAATTTGCAACTGCGATCCTATCTTTTAAGAATTTATAATTCAAGCACTCTCGCATTTTCTTGTCAGAATCACAGATTATAAGGATTACGCAGATGGCACTGATCTACTTCAGATCGGTGATTTCGAATTGGTGGCTGAGGGAACTCGAAGCCACACTTGCCGGTGATTTCGAATTGGTGGCTGAGGAAACTCGAAGACCAATCACCTACGTAGCCAAGTCAGAAATTAGAAATCAGAAGTTAGAATACCACGATGGTCGCAGTCATGCTTAAGTTTGATT
>JANMMV010000196.1:0-2110 GCA_031373565.1 Saprospiraceae bacterium | reverse complement strand
CGATATTGCTAAAGAATTAAAAGAAGAAATTGAAAAACTGGAGATCCCTGCAAAAGACAAGGAATACGTCAATGAAATAATCGGAGACCTCAGTTCAAACCAGGAAAAAATCAACCATCACGGCAAGCGAGCTAGTAGCATCGTCAAAGGTATGCTCGAGCACTCGCGCAAAAGCGCTGGAACAAAAGAACTAACTGATATCAACGCACAAGCCGATGAATATTTGCGATTGGCCTATCACGGATTGAGAGCTAAGGACAAAGATTTTAATGCCACATTAGAAACCAACTTTGATCCATCACTTCCCAAGATAAATATCGTAACACAAGATATGGGTCGTGTTATTCTCAATCTCATCACCAACGCCTTTTACGCGGTTAATGAACGCAGTTTGAAGGGAGAAGAAGGCTACGAGCCAAAGGTCACCGTCATCACCCAACTAACAGCTAACAGCCACCTGATAATCGCTATCAAAGACAACGGATCCGGCATCCCCGATGGCATCAAAGATAAAATCTTCCAGCCCTTTTTTACGACTAAACCGACTGGACAGGGAACGGGCTTGGGTTTGAGTTTGGCCTATGATATTGTGACTAAAGGGCATGGGGGTACAATTGAAGTAGAAAGCCTGCCTGATGGACGGGCAGGTGTAGAAAGAGAAGGAACCACTTTTACTTTAAAGTTACCTATTCAAAAAGTATAAATGAAAACAATAACTTTCGCCATCTTCTTCACTCTTATTTGCAGTATTGGCTTTGCTCAAAAATCAAAATCGGTTAAAAACGATTCTTTACAAATTGAACTTCGAAATGCTACTAATGATACTTCAAAAGCCAGTTTAATATTGGGAATCCTAAATAATTTAGAGAGGGGTAATTTGAAAGACATGAATAATGGACATTTTGCCAAAGTGTATGATGCCTATACTAACATGTTTGATGTTTGCGAAAACATTGAAAATCAGCTTTTATTTAAAAGACTTGAAAAAAAAGGCGACTACTATGAAAGATTTTGGGAAAGATATAACAACCACACATTTAATTATGGTGTGCTCATGGGTGTAACTGCAAACACCGAAGAGCAATTGCATTATTTTAAAAAAGCGTATCAGATGGCAAAGGTAAGAAATAGCCTCTGGCAGCAAACTACCATTCAGAGTAATATTGCTTTTGCTCTCCAACATGATAATAAACTGGATTCAGCTCAATTTCATATAGATAGAATTTTCTCAAATCCTGTCGATCAGTTCGCTAGATATTATTTTTACGTTTTTTATCAGGCAGGCGATATAAAATTAGAAGCAGGTAATTTTGAACAAGCAAAGGAGTTATTCTCAAAAGGTATTGAGAATACATTAAAAAATAATTTTGATTTGGAAATTGGATTGTCTATTAATTTTCTCGGCTTATCTAAAGTTTATCAACACTTAAACAGAAGAGATTCAAGCTATTATTATGGCATTAAATCTTTGAATATATTAAAAGAAATCAGAGAAGTACAAGTTGTGAAAGTAGATTTAGCATTAGCTTATGAAAACATGTTTCGACACTTTCAGAGGTTTGCTGAACGAGATAGTGCTTTTAAATACTTATATCTTGCCAATAAGGAAAGAGCCGTTTTTACAAAAAAAACAATTTCGAACCTTGCTGCATTTCAACAAGAATTGCTAAAAAGACAGCTAGCCTTAAAAGATTTGCAACGTGAAAAAATTGAAGAGCAAGGTCGAATGCGAATGTATATCCTATTAACTGCTCTTCTTTTCTTTGTTACGTTTGGAGCAGTCTTGTTATATAATTATCTTCAAAAGAAAAAAGCTAATGTATTGTTAGCGTCACAAAAAGTAAATCCAAAGCACGCTCTTAACACTCAAATCCACCCAGACCCAACTCATCCAATCAGAAAAAATGGCCAGTTTAGGTGAACTCACCGCAGGCATCGCTCACGAAATTCAAAACCCGTTGAACTTCGTCAATAATTTTTCTGAAGTGAGTATCGATATTGCTAAAGAATTAAAAGAAGAAATTGAAAAACTGGAGATCCCTGCAAAAGACAAGGAATACGTCAATGAAATAATCGGAGACCTCAGTTCAAACCAGGAAAAAATCAACCA
>JANMMV010000194.1:0-2660 GCA_031373565.1 Saprospiraceae bacterium | reverse complement strand
CCTTCAATAGATTCCTGATGCACTAAATCATTAACAGAAGTTGGAGTTAATACACTACTTTGATACACATTTGATGTTGCACTTTTTTCTACATTGATAGGCGCAGATAAAGCTCGTGGTGCAGCATGTTCTGCATTTATTACTTGAGGCTGTATATTATTAGTCTGAGTATTTGACTGAGCTTTAGAAAATGCCCACAATCCATACCCTATTAAGACTAATCCTACAAACGATAAGCACCAAAGTAGAAATTTACGATCTCTAGGTTTCTCTCCGTGGATATTTCTTATTAGCGCATCAGTGTCCACCGCTATAGTATGATCTCTCAATGATCTGCCCAACTGTGATTCAAATTTATTGTACTCCATAAGATATATTATTTATAAGGCTGCAGCCCATTGAAATGTTACTTGATCTTGCTGTCTTAGTATGTTAACGAGTTTAGCCCTGGCTTTAGCCAAGGCAGATCTAGAAGTGCTCTCGGTGATCCCAAGAATCTCTGAAATCTCAAAATGAGAATATCCATCGATAACATTGAGATTGAAAACCGCCAGCAAACTCGGAGGCAATTTTGCTATCACAGCAATCAATTCTTCCGATGACATTTGACTGTAAACATCGGGGATCGTAGATTGTGTTATGGTCACATCGTCAAAATTGTCGAAATAAAGCTGAACATACTTCTTCTTTGCATGTAAACTACTAGTGACAGCAATGCGACGGAGCCAGCCTTCAAAAGATCCAGAACCGTTGTAAGTATTTAGATATTTAAAAGCATTGACAAATGAATCTTGTAAGGCATCCTGAGCGATGTCTCTGTCACCAACATAACGGACACAAATAGCCATGAGCACTGGTGCAAACTTATGCACCAGCGCGTCTTGGCATCTGCGGTTTCCCTCTTTACATCCTTGTATGATCTCTTCTGTCGTCATTTAATTTTATTCACCCCTATTGAATTTTTACTTTTTTATGATTTACCCAGCAACCAGTTACTGCATCTGTCACTACTAATAAGTAATCACCTTTTGTAAGATTTCCATTGATATTTCCGATCAAATCTACACCAAAATTTTCATTTAGATATAGCTTGACCGGCCCAACTTGACAGTTTTGACAAAGGGAATTGTTTGTGCTTAGTGTATAGGTTATCTTACCGTCAGAGCAAGTACCACAGGTAGTATTTGTCCCTTGTACGTTCTGTAAGCCATCAAGGAAAAAGGGAAGAAAAGCCTGAAATTCGGTGCCACATTGATCATTTCTTAAATAACCACTAAAATTATAACCCGTATTTAGTACATTTAATACCTGTCCAAAAACAAGAGGTATCTGAACTCCACTTGAAAATAATCCTCCTGAATTGAAAGGAGTAGTGATTAGTTGAAAATTAGGACCATTACAATTGCTCGTACCAAAGTACTCCACCGGTTCAACTAAAAAACACTTAGTAGCACTACACCCAACCGCATTAGTTACTGTAACACAATATGAACCTTGAGCCAAACCAACTACATTTTGAGTACTTGCCCCAGTACTCCAGCTATATGTGTAAGAGCCAGGTGGTTGATTTGAATAGAGAGATATTGCACTATTGCTACCACTTCCACAAGAGACTTGTCCAAATATGGTAAGGCGTGCAGGACTTACTTTGCATAAAGTTTTAGAACAGCTGCTCGCTCCTAAGTCAGTTACTTTCACACAAATAGTGGTGCCGGATTGACCTCCTATTGAGTCATTTATTGCAATTAATGGAATTGTAGATGACAAAATCGTCGGATATCCTTGCCAATCATATCTAAAGGAACCACTACCTCCGGTAATATTTACAACGCCTTTATCGCAATCAAAATCTAGGGTCGGAACAAAATCACAAGCAGTGGTACAAACATCGATGATCAGATCGGTGCTAGTAGTTTGTGTTAATGTCGAGGTGCTGCTCGCATTGCCATTGGTGTTGTCAAAACCGAAAATGGTAATGTCGTTAGTATTACCAGCACAAGCAAACTGCGAATAATCAATTGAAAAGTTTCCAGAACCATCCGCCAGACTTGGTATCAAAACAGCACCAACTTTAAGCATGACAATGCCATTCGGAATTACTACCCCACTACATTTAATAGTACCTGTTGCTAACACTCTTTTGACCCCCAAAATCGTAACCGCATCCAATTTGACATCGTTCGTGAACGGACCTACTTTTATAGTCTTTTTATATTCTTCACAATCAGAGAGTGTTGAGAAAGTGATAGTCAATTCCTTGCCTTTGGGTACTTTACCGATAAACTCACCATTTATGTTGACATATCCATATGCTGCTCCAAGGCCTTCTACTTCTACCTTGACTTGTACATATGAGATAGGATTGTCGTTTTCTGCTACTACTTTACCGCACAAATTGATTAATGGAAATGGTGCATCACAGTTCCAAAAACTAAAATGCGAAACTTCTCCCACATAAAAGTCTCCATCCACTTTTGCCACTCCTTCTTCTTTCCACCATCCTTTGAGTTCATCAAAACTCCATAAAGGAATAGTAGCTGGTTTGTAAATTGTATTAACTGGAAAAAAGATCTTGGCTTTCTTAGTAGCATCTAAGAAGAGCTCATTTCCTTTATCGTCGCGAAGCTCAACAGCCACCATTCCTAATGTTCCTAAGATGA
>JANMMV010000177.1:0-8691 GCA_031373565.1 Saprospiraceae bacterium | reverse complement strand
GAGACCAGGGCGATGAATGCAGCCCAATATATTCAAGGTTTCCCAGGTATCGAAGCCATAAGTATTGATGGTAGTGATTTTGTCCAGTCTTACCTTACAATTCAGAAGGTGATCGCTACGATGCGAACCGAACGGAGACCATTTTTGATTCATGCCACAGTTCCCCTTCTAAATCATCATACATCTGGTGTCCGAAAAGAATGGTATAGAGACGATCTTGAAACGGATGAACTTGATGATCCATATTACAAACTAAGATCAGCTTGTGCTTCATCAGGTATTACTGAAGCTTGGATGAATAATGTAGACGCTTTCGCTTTGGATTTAGTCCGTAGTGATCTTGCTCGTGCGATGGCAATGCCAGATCCTGTACCTTCTGATTTGTTTGCCCACGATTTCGCGCCGACTAGTGTAGTTGCAGAAGTGGGTATCCGCGAGCCTAACGACGCCGACGAAAAAGTAATGGTTGATTGTGCATTGATTGCGATCCAAGAACTCATGGAAGATCATAAAGAATGCCTTCTTTATGGACAAGATGTAGGTCGTAGGCTTGGCGGTGTATTTAGGGAAGCAGCTACGCTAGCTCAGAAATTTGGTGATGATCGCGTCTTCAATACTGCTATTCAAGAAGCATTTATTGTCGGAAGTACCGCAGGGATGTCAGCTGTAGGACTTAAACCCATCGTAGAAGTTCAGTTTGCAGATTATATATGGCCAGGACTAAATCAACTTTTTACAGAGGTAAGTAGATCTTGTTATCTATCTAATGGCAAATGGCCTGTGTCTATGATACTACGTGTGCCCATAGGCGCATATGGCAGTGGCGGTCCATATCACAGTTCGAGTATAGAATCTGTTTTGACCAATATAAGAGGTATCAAAATAGCCTATCCAAGTAATGGTGCTGATCTCAAAGGACTGCTCAAAGCCGCCTACCATGATCCTAATCCTGTCGTCATTTTGGAACACAAAGGCTTATATTGGTCAAAAGTAAAGGGAACAGACACCGCAAGACGTAGGTTGCCTTCAAAAGAATATATCTTACCACTTGGTGTAGGCCTGATGGTAAAAGAAGCCGACTCTAACAATGACCCTAAAGTTTTGATCGTTACATACGGTATGGGTGTCCACTGGGCCCTAAATATTGCTGCTGATTGTATCAATAATGTAGGGATACTTGATCTGAGAACGTTGTATCCACTAGATGAAGATTTGATTTTTGCGAAGGCAAAAGAATATCATCGTATTTTAGTTTTGACAGAAGAGCCAGTCAATAGCAGTTTTGCACAAAGTATAGCAGCTCGGGTTCAGCAATATTGCTTCAGTTCGCTTGATGCGCCTGTAATCACAATAGGATCTGAAAATATGCCTGCCATTCCACTCAACGAAGTGTTGGAAAAGACAATGCTGCCATCTGCCGAAAAAGTGAGTGAAGCGGTGAGATCGATTTTAGCATATTGATGCAACCTTTGAGACGTAATATGCGTCATTACTACATTGATTCAAATTTTTAAAATAATATCCAATGAAATCATCAATCCTATCTTTCCTTCTAATCATATGGACAGTTTTCGCAACCGCACAGTCAAAGGATCTTGCCAATTTTGAAGGTTTGAGAACAAGTGGTAATGTATCTGTAACCCTTGTCAAAGGCGCAAGCCCTAAAGTTGATTACACTATCATAAAAGGTAGTGCAGGTGATCTCACCGTAGAAGTCAAAGATCTCATATTGACGATCAAAGTCAAAGGTAACAATGGTGGATATTCTTCCCCTACAAAAGCTAAAGTCACCGTTTACTATCAAAATCTAAAATCAATAGTTGCATCAGCAGGTTCCAGTCTTTCCACTCAAGGAATGCTCAAAACCGACAAGCTTGACCTACAAGTTAGCTCTGGTGCTACCAGTAAATTGAGTATCAACGCAAATTCAATCGTGATGTCTGCATCATCCGGGTCATCCCTCTCACTTGATGGATCATCCACTAACATAAAAGCAACAGCATCCTCTGGTGCTTCACTGTCTGCAGGAGCTCTAAAAGGAAGCAATGTGGAAGCATCTTCAAGTTCTGGTGCAACACTCTCCGTATTTGCATCCGAGAAAATCATTGCAAATGCGAGCTCAGGTGGTAGTATCAGCTATCGCGGAAATCCTAAATCTAAGAAAATTGACTCGGGCAATATGTCAGGAGGAAGTGTTTCTGGAAGCTAGATTACCAAATACGAAATTAGAAGTTAGAAGTAAGAAATTAAAAGGCGGAAAGCAGAAATTCGCACTTCGACACTTTGACACTTCGACTTCGCTCAGTGAGCACTTCGCTCAATGACCACTCCGTTCAGTTACCAGTGGTAGAAGCTGACTGAACCTTTTACTCTTTGTGCCTTTTTGGTTATTAAACCCAGAATCCGCATTAGAAATTTATTCCGATAATATCTGACTTTATATTTGTTTCTGTACTCATTTTTCCGTCCTCACTGTAGCAAAGGCTACATTTCCGGGTGAAAAACTCCGTGCATCACAACTATTTTGTCTGATCTTCTCTCATTACAAAGTCCAATGCGGAATCCGGGTTAAATAAACTAGCATTTCGGTGCCGATGTTCATTGCTACTAAGTGACCGAAAGTAGAAAATAAAAGCTTACCAAAGTTAAATTGTAATTTACAATAGGTCAATTTGCATGCAGATTTTGGCTTTCAACATATTATAAAATTTAGTAGCTTTGTGTGTACAAATCCCTTGACAAATGCAAATGCCTAACAGTGATCAAATCTATGAGCAAATCGCAGATAATATTATCCTTCATATAGGTCTAGGTTCGCAAAAAGATACCGTTACTACCTTAAGCAAATGGCTAGGAGTCACAGAAACCGCTATTTATAACAAACTACGCGGAAGATCAAAATTTACTGTAGAAGAGATTCACCAGATTTGTACCAAAGGCAATATAGCGCTTGACAATATATTTGCCATATCGACTTTCAATCGTGGCTTTGTGCCTTTCTTCGCCGACGGCCTAAAGTTCAAGCCAAGATCTTACGATGATTTTCTGAATAATATCATCAATTACTACAGTAAAATCCAACAACTCAAGAATGTCCACGGTTACTTCCTAGCCAATGAAGTGCCATTGTTTCACTTTTTGTCCTTTCCATATCTAAACTACCTCAAGATGTATATATGGAATGATATCAATTGGCGTATGCCAAATGTGACTGAAAAATATGACACCCGATCCTTTATCAAGTCACCCGAGATCACCATGGCTAGTAAAGTACTGAAGGAACAATTTCATTCTTTTCCAGATACGGAAATATGGAATCCATACATGTTGGACAACACGATCTCTCAATACATCTACCTTCGTGATTCTGGCATAATCTCTGAAAAAGATGATATCAAAATGATTGAACTTGAGTTTGCGAAACTCATCGACTATCTAGAAGCTTTAACGGCAAGTGGCATGAAACCTGAAAATGCAAGGGGAAAATCGATGCCACTCGAGATATACATTACAGACCTTTCCGTAGGATCTGAAATCATTTTGGTTTTGTCAGACGACTTCAACATGATGTTTCAACAGATAGATGTGCCCAATTATATGCAGACCACACATGATGCCATGATCAAATGTCAGTATGCTTTCTTTAACAAAGTAAAAGAGAAATCAGTACATATAACCAAGGCTGGAGAAAGAGAAAAAAGAGTATTCTTCTCTCGTATGAGAGCGCAATTATCTAGACTAAAAACTAGTTCTGAATAACTAAAAACAGTCTAGTTCTTATTATCCAAGGATAAATATTTGTGAACTTGGCTTCAGCATATCAGTTTATTTATATCTTTACCTCAACTTAACTTACAAAACATCTTAATATTATGAGTAATAACAGTATTTGGCGTACGAAGCCAATCAGTGCTTTTGAAGATGACATGAAAAAAAGTCAACTCAAGCGTGTCTTAACAAAATGGGGACTAACATCCTTAGGTATCGGTGCTATCATCGGTGGCGGTATCTTTACTTTGACCGGTATTGCGGCACATGATTTTGCTGGTCCAGCACTAGCATTATCGTTTGTTATCGCAGGTATTGGCTGTCTCTTTGCTTCTTTGTGTTATGCGGAATTTGCGTCAGTATTGCCGGTAGAAGGGTCTGCTTATGCTTATTCTTATGGTACAATGGGAGAGATTTTCGCATGGTTTATTGGATGGAATCTGATCTTAGAATATATGATGGGTGCAACAACCGTAGCGGTGGCTTGGAGTGGATATTTTGTCAAACTTCTCAGTCAACTCGGTATCAAGCTACCACTCAATATGATATATGACAAAAGCACGGCAGCTGAAAAACTCAATAGCGCGGAGTCGGTGGATAAAATTAAAGAATACTTATCGGCTAATGCAGGAGCAACTTTTGATCAAGTTAAAGCAGCCTTTTCAAATACAGATTACTCTGGCGCTTTCAAAAGCTTAGGGTCAATGACTGATGTTCAGAATTACACAAAGGCAGGTGAAGGCGTTGCAAAGTTTGCAGAGCATTATTCTTCTATCGACTTGTCTGGATTTTCATTCAATTTGCCTGCATTTTTGATCACGTGGGTGATCACAGCGATCTTGGTCAAAGGTATCAAAGAAGCAGCCAGTACAAACAATGTCATCGTAGTCATAAAGCTAGCCGTTGTCTTATTTGTCATCATAGTGGGTGCCTTCTATGTCAATCCAGAAAACTGGGTTCCATTTATCCCAGCTGAAACAACAACAATGATAGATGGACTGCCCAAGATCAATTTTGGTTTCGGGGGCGTATTGACTGCCGCGACGATTGTATTTTTTGCCTATATTGGATTTGATGCGGTGAGTACACAAGCAGGTGAGGCGATCAATCCCAAAAAGGATGTTCCATTTGCTATCATAGCATCTCTCGTGATCTGTACTATTCTTTATATCTTGGTATCACTTGTATTGACTGGTATGGTTAGATTTGATCAATTAGACAAAACAGCTCCAGTAGCATCAGCATTCAGTGGCGTGGGTTTACCATGGGCTACATTGTTGATCACCGTAGCAGCAACGGCGGGTCTGATGTCCGTAATGCTTGTGATGATGCTAGGACAAACAAGAATCTTTTTGGGAATGTCAAAGGATGGTCTTCTTCCTCCGTTCTTCAAAGAATTACACCCTAAATTCCTTACGCCGCACAAGAGTACAATCTTAGTTGGATTGATCGTATCCCTTATAGCTGCCCTTACGCCTATAGACAAAGTGTCTGAAATGTGTAGTATGGGTACGCTTCTTGCTTTTGCGATGGTATGTCTAGCGGTGATGATTCTTAGATACACTAAGCCAGGCTTAGAGCGTCCATACAGAACGCCCGCTGTATATGTAGTGGGAACACTAGGCGTATTGTTCAATCTATTCTTGATGTCATTTGTAAGACCTGAGACTTGGACGACGTTCTTGGTGTGGGGCGCAATCGGTATAGCTGTGTATTTCTTGTATAGTAGAAATAGATCTAACCTCAGAGAATTGAATCCGTTCAAATAAGGAAAAGAAATTATAGTTAAACTCGGACCTAAAACTTCGAGTCAGAAAAAAGGCTTGATCGCAGTAGTGATCAAGCCTTTTTTAATTTTATAGACCAAACATAGGACATTTCTGGGCTATAAACCCAGAATACGCATTAGAAATGAACTTAATGAAAATCTGACTTCATATTTGTCATCGTTCTCAATTTTATGTCCTCAATGTAGCTTTGGCTACATCTGCGGGATAAAATCTCCGAGCAACGTCAACCATTTTGTCATATTTCCATTCGAATAAAGTCCAATGCGTAATCTGGGATTAACATACTTTTATAGCCCAAGAACATTATTATTCCACTTTCTGCACTGCCACTTCTACACTCGGCGGTATCAAGTAATAAAGAACCGGTGTTACCAATCGACTTAACAATGTTGAACTTATCAAGCCACCGATCAATACGATCGCTAGTGGGCTTATCAAAGGAGATTTCTCCAACAACAACGGAATTAATCCACCGATAGCCGTCATAGATGTCAATAATATGGGCAAGAATCTTGTTTCGGCTCCATCCATTACTGCTTCGTACAATCCCATTCCTTGTGCTCGAAGGGCATTTGTATAGTCAACCATTAAGATTGAGTTTTTGATCTCGATTCCGACTAAGGCGATGATACCAACTGTAGCGACAAATGACATCGACTCACCCGTCAACCACAAAGATAGTAATGCACCGATGATGCCCATAGGTATGACACTCAAGACTATCAATGTAGATTTAAAGGTTTTGAATTCTAAGATAAGTATAGCCAATAACCCAAAAACGGTCAATATGATAATAGTCCCTAAACCACCGAATGACTCTTGTGCTGTTTCGCGTTCTCCGGCAGCAATGATCCGGTAACCTCGCGGCAGTTTGACTTTGGTATCAACTTCATCAAGAATCTCCGTTGTCCATTTGTCTACATTATACCCTTTCTCCACAAATGCACTCACTTGACTATATCTTTCTTTATTAAAATGCGAAATCATCGTCGGAGAAGGCTGAAGAGCAATAGTCGCTATATTTTTAAGTGGCGTCAAAGCGCCCGATAGTGATGTGACTTGTATATGGTCGAAAGTCTCTAGTGCATTGATTGTATTTTTAGGTAGACCCACACGCAATTTTTTTGAGTCGCCATTTTTATCTTTGATTTCACTGATATCAAGACCGACAATAGCAAGCCTAACCGTTTTCGCAACTTCTGCCACAGTAACACCGAGCAAGCCTGCCTTTTCTTTATCGACATCAATGATGAGATCTGACTGTTCAAACTTAGAAGTATTATAAACATACATATTACCAAGTTTGCTCTTCATCAGGAGTTCAATATCACGATTAATTCTTTTTAGGGTATCTAAATTTTGGCCTACAGCCCTTAATTCAACAGGAGCTGAGACCGGAGGTCCTTGCTGAAATCTTCTCACAAAAATCTGTGCTCCAGCGATTCCCTTTAGCTCATTGCGAAGCTTTTCGGCGAAAGCCACTATTTCAGGTACAAGTGCATCTTTATCCATATACGCTACGATATGAGCTGCATTTGTGGATTCTTGACTTTGGAATTCGTTGTAGTATATTCTAGGATTTCCCTTTCCCACATTTGTCGTGAAATGCGTAATCTCAGACTGTGATTGTAAGATTTGTTCGACCTTATGGGATATCCGATCTGTATGTTTTAGGTTCGATCCAGGTTCAGTTTCTATTTCGATATTTAGAATGGGTTTTTCGGATGACGGAAACAAACTAAATCCGATCACTGGAACAATCATAAGTGAAGCCGCAAATATAACGAAAGCACTTCCGAGACTCGCAATTGGATGCTTGATACACCACTCGAGTAAGCCTTGGTAAGGCGTATTTATGTATTTTTTAAATGCCCTAAAGAAAAAATTACCTTCATTATGGCTTGCACTTTCATGAGATTTAAGTAGAATACTTGATAAAAACGGAATGATCGTAATCGAGACAAAAAGACTCGCAAGTACAGTGACCATCACAGCCATAGGTAATGATCGGATGAAATCACCTGAACCTTCTGGCAAATTTGCTAATGGTAAAAAGGCCAAAATTAGGGTAGCTGTACAACCTAAGATAGCAACCATGATGTGATTTGTTGCTGACACTGCGGCTTCTTTCGCTGAGATGCCTTTACGCATGTAACGCTCTATATTCTCCACGACGACGATGCTATCATCGACTAGCAATCCTAGAGAAATAACCATGCCCACAATACTCAACTGATTAAGCGTATAGCCAAGTGCGTCTAACAAGAATAAACCTATACTCAAAGACAATGGTATAGAAATCATCACAATGATCGAAGCTCGTGTTCCCAACGGGAGCAACGTTATTAGCACGAGCAAAATAGCAATAATGAAGTCTTTGCCAAGTCCTCCGAGCCTACTTTTGACTCCTACTTCCTGATCAAACGGTTGCGCCACCGTAATACCATCTGGCAATGTCTTTTCAAAATCATCCATCACCACTTGGATTTCCTTACGTACTGCGATGATATTCTTCTTGTCTTTCATCCCAGTAATTACCCACAAGGCTCGATGACCGTTGTACCTCGCGATGTGTGTCTGATCATCGTCTGTGTGATAAATGTTCGCTATCTGGCCAAGGGTAATAGTCTTGCCTTCGGGCGTCATGAGCACAATCGTTCTTTTGATATCATCGATACTTTCGAGCTCTGAAGTCGTTTTGATGTTAAATGCCTTTTGACCGATATCAAGTTTGCCACCAGGGATGTTGATATTGTTGGCTTGTATGAGACCGAGCACTTGGTTTAATCCTAGTTTCAAAACCTGCATTCGCTCTATATCAAGGTCCACTCTAATACTTTTTTGCGGTATTGCTTGCACTTCCGCCCACTTGACGTCTTTGATTTTTTCGATTGATCTCTCTAAATCTTCCGCTGCCAACCGCATGGTCTGGGTGCTCGCTGTATCGGAGATAATGGCCGTCTGCAAAATAGCCACGTCACTACTTGCTGCTTTTTTTATATCTAGAAACACGATTCCTTCCGGAAGGTCAGGGCGAATTTTATTCACTTCGCGAATGACATCATTGTTTTTAGACTCAACATTAACGCCAAAATTAAACTCCACCAATACAACAAGAAGGCCATCTTTGATC
>JANMMV010000136.1:0-11292 GCA_031373565.1 Saprospiraceae bacterium | reverse complement strand
GTTAGCTTGTCCATCCAAGATCTGAACGCCAGGTACTTTGTTAAGTACTTTATCTGCAGTACTTCCGTTTATACTTTTGATTAGATCAGGCTTGATAATATCAATGGAAATAGCTGCCTTAGCAAGATTTTGAGCATACTTTGAAGCGGTGACCGTAACGAGATCAAGCACAGACTCTCGGTTTTCAGGAGTGAGCAAGATTTCAAGGTCCTCAAATGTAGCTAAAATCCTTACTATTTTTTCTTCATACCCAACATACCTTACAACCAATTGAGTCGGATAAGAAAGACCTTTCAATGCTACTTTACCATCAGCATCGGTTACACCCGAAACCTCTACATTACTTACCACGCTAGCACCTATGACTGGCTCAGCGGTTTCGATGTCTACAACTGTTATGGTCTGGCCGTAAGACAGATAAGCACAACATACAAGGAAACTAGAAAAAATCCATTTCATATCAATTTGCTTTAATGAGTTAAAAGTACTCAAAAAAGTAAATATGAAACAAAAAAATTATAGAAACGCATTTCGACCAGTACTGATTCGGCTCAAATTATGCTAAGGACTTTTACTCTTCTTCGTCGGAATCAATAGGAGTCAAAGTATGCAGTGTAATCACCTTGGCTTCTTCAGGATTGATAGAGAAAAAACCTAGTAAACCACCCGAAGCTTTAGCAACATGCTCAGCAAAACTGATATATCCTTTGTACATTTTTGTGCCTACCGCAGGGTTCAATTTTGCCAAAATTGGATTTAGGTTCGCTAATTCTTCCTCAATTTGGGATGTTCGAGAAGGTACATCACCCGGTAAAACACTTAAAAAATGATCAACCCGTGCTCGTAATGTAGCGTGAACTTCGATATAAAACTCCTTGAGTTCACCTTTAAGATTATAACTGCGAATATCTGTAACTTTTTCTGCCCAATTAAGTTCTTCAGCATCGATATTACCATCTGCGCCTGCCACTAATATAGTAATCAATGGAACGGCGTCCATCAATTTAGATTTTTCGTCTTCGGTAAGTCCTTTGAAATGCTCCAACATGTTATTTTAGTTTTTGATATCTAGCACAAAAGTACAATTTACATCTTAAGATTCTAAAATGGAGGGCACTATTTCTTATATTTTCTAAAATTGTACAATGATTTTTCTGAACGGACGTACAATTCTCGCAAGTAATTTGTCCCATCAAGTTGACCATACAGCGAAACGATCTCGCCAGTGCGTCGTGATAAGTAAGGCCCAGGGTTCAAAACATTATATTTTCTGGGATTCGGAAGCGAGGCTACTATTGCTGCAGATTCTTTGAGATTGAGACGAGACGCAGATTTTTTATAATACCGTTGGCTGGCAGCTTCGACTCCAAAAACTAGGGTTCCCATCTCTGCTACATTGAGATAGACTTCAAGTATTCGCTCCTTCGGCCAGATCGTTTCTATTAATAATGCAAAGTACATTTCAAGCACTTTCCGAATGTAAGACCTTTCTGGAAAAAGAAATACATTTTTAGCAACCTGCTGTGTGATGGTACTTGCTCCAAATGTCTTTCGTCCACTTTTGTTAACCTGCAGCGCTTTTCCAATCATATTGAAATCTATCCCATAATGAAAAGGTAGGTTTTGATCTTCTGAGGCCATCGCGCACACCTTGATTGTTGGGGCCATACGATCCCATGAAACCCAATTATACTTCAGAGAACCATCATCAGTAATAGATCGCTTTATCATTAGGTAAGTAATCGGAACAGGAACAAATCTCAATAACAATACCCATCCAAAAGTGATCACAACAAACAATACTAATGCAGACCAAAAATTTCTTTTGATCCATTGCCAAATTTTCAAAGGATATTTAGCCCATTTTGTCATTTGATATGCACTTCCAGTTTACTGTTAAGGCCCTTTAAATTTTGGGTGTGAATCACATCAAGAATGTTAGGATATACTTTTCTATGGCGATTAAGGAAGGTGGATAAAGCCATCCATGTTGCCATGTCAATATCTTCCTTTGCCTGCGGTATGAGTGTCTGTTTAGGCGCTGTAACAAGGTACCAATAAGTCTTTTTAATCAATCTACGACCGACGCTTGATCTATAAGTGTGACGTGTGACACATATTCTTTCGATAATTTCCATTCTATTGATCCCGGTTTCTTCACCCACTTCTCTTAAGCATGCCGCACGTTTGGTTTCATTTTTTTCGATTTTACCTTTTGGTAAATCCCAAGACCCACGACGATGAATAAATAGGAATTGATTTGTTTCATTTTTGACCAAGCCCCCAGCTGCTTTAATTTCGCGGAAGTGTGATTTGAAATCGTTCTTTAGTTTTGGAAAGTCTGTATGATGGATGATATATCTAAAAGCAGATTGCGATTTTTCGATAAATTGAAGGTGCTCGATAATATGAGTCTTTATCCCATCATATGCTACAATGTGAGTACCAGGGACAGTTATATCCTGAATATCAATATGTTGTGAAGGTTTTAGTAAAACTTCAACCGCATTAATGTAGATTTTGTACATTTGCGGCTCGTCAATCAAAGAATCGGCCATGAAATATGAGTTAGTAATCGCTAAAAATCTATTGCAAATAAAAGCAATAAAATTGAGTCCACAAAATCCTTTTACTTGGGCATCAGGAATAAAGTCTCCGATCTATTGTGACAATCGTATCACTTTATCCTATCCGGAAGTTCGCGACAATGTTAAAAAAGCGCTGGTGGAAGCATTAAAATCATATGGAGCAATAGATATGATAGCAGGTGTAGCTACAGCGGGAATCGCACACGGTGCACTTTTGGCAGATGCGACAAACCTGCCATTTTGTTATGTTCGTTCAGCGCCAAAATCGCATGGAAGGCAAAATCAAATAGAAGGCTTTATTGCGCCAAAATCAAAAATTTTAGTTGTCGAAGACCTAATAAGTACGGGCGGAAGTTCTATCGAAGTGGTAGAAATCTTGCGTCAAGAAGGTCATGATGTTGTGGGCGTGTTGGCGATCTTTGATTACGGATTTAAAAAAGCTGCCGATAATTTTATGAAAATAAACTGTAAATATCTTTCTTTGTCCAATTATCGAGTGTTAATTGACGAAGCAGTCTCCAGTGGATATATATCTGATGCCGACCGCCACATATTGAGCACTTGGAATGAAGATCCCGAAAACTGGTATTCAAAAACCTACCCCAACCAATAAATAAAACTAAAAAATGTCCGAAATAACAGGAACCGCACGCGATTTTTTATATCAATATCATAACAACATCTCTCCTACGGGTTTTGAAACACCTGGTCAGAAAGTATGGCTAGACTATTTAAAACCTTACATCGATGAATGGCACATCGACAATTACGGGACTGCTTTTGGCATTATCAATCCAGGTGCAGATTACCGAGTTGTCATAGAAGCGCATGCTGATGAAATCGCTTGGTACGTCAATTATATCGCTGATAATGGATTCATACAGGTAATTAGAAATGGTGGATCTGATCATATCATTGCTCCATCTATGCGGGTATGGGTGCATGGAAGTAAAGGACTTGTACAAGGAGTCTTCGGATGGCCGGCAATCCACGTGCGTCGTGGCAAAGACGAGACACTTGCTCCTAACATGGACAACATATTTGTAGATATAGGTGCGAAAGACAAGGCAGCAGTGCTTGACCTAGGTATACATGTGGGTAGTATTATTACTTTCCAAGATCAACTGACTGAGATCAATGAGACTTATTATGCTGGAAGGGCACTAGACAATAGAATGGGTGGATTTTGCATCGCTGAAGTAGCTCGTAGGTTAAAAGAAAACGAGATTAAACTACCATTTTCGCTCTACATCGTTAATGCTGTTCAAGAAGAAATAGGCCTTCGTGGTGCTGAAATGATAGCCAATACCATCAAGCCGCATGTAGCCATCGTGACCGATGTAACCCATGACACTAGTACACCGTTGATGAATAACAAAATCCAAGGTGATACTAAATGTGGACTAGGACCCAGTCTGACGTATGCTCCTGCAGTACATAACAAATTATTGCAGCAAGTGATAGATGTGGCTACGATGAAAGAAATACCGTTCCAACGTGCAGCTTCCAGCCGCACGACAGGAACTGATACTGATGCTTTTGCTTACAGTAATGGTGGTGTGCCGTCGGTACTAATATCATTACCGCTTAGGTACATGCATACCACAGTTGAAATGGCGCATAAAGAAGATATCGAAAATGTCATCAAACTCATTTACGAGACACTACTTAGCATCGAAGGTGGACAGAGTTGGAAGTATTTCTAGCGAAAACCAAATCTAATAAACAAAAAAAGGGTAACTAACGCTGAGCTAGTTACCCTTTTTATTTGATCTTTATGGTTGATCTTATTTCTTAGACCACGCAGCTATAGAATCCATGTTCATCTTAACATAGTCTTCGTTAGCCGCTTCTTTAGATTTAGCCAATGATAGATTAGCAGTAGCAATGGCTGCTTTATAATCTCCAAGGTCAGCTTCAATAAGTGACTTCTGTCTAAGTACCCAAAACTTGTCATTGCCCATTTCGATAGATTTGTTCATCCAAGTAATTGCTTGCTTTAAGTCTTTTTTAGCTTCTCTGTAATATCTTGCTGCATTGTAATAGTCGCCTGCTGTAGGTCCAGCCATTACTTGCGTGATATTAGAAGATACTTTTTTGTCAGTAGGCACGTCTACTTTAACTGGAACGGAAACATTATCCCAGTTGATCGCGAGCGTAAATGACTCGTTAGTTACGTTAGCTACATCCATTGTAAAAGTCTCAGTCATATTGTTTGCTACTGGCTTAACCATTACTTTAGCTACAACTTTGGCATCATCCCATTTTTCAGGAGTTCCCCAGTTTTCAATATCAGAATAAAAATATACTGTCCAAGAAGCTGCTGAAGGCATAGTAAAAATAGCATAAGTACCTTTTTTTACTTCTGCACCACTAATCATTACGTCATCGCTAAAAGTGATCGTAGAATTCTTGTTTGCTCCAGTTCGCCACATTTTATCAAACGGTACTAGATCTCCATAGATCTTACGACCGTTCTTGCTAGGACGAGAATAATCAAGAGTGACATTTGTCAATCCCACTTGTGTATCATATTTTGCCGTTGGGGATGCCGCCGGCGTCTTGATTTGTCCAAAGCTAGTGGTTGCGATCACTAGCATTAATAAAAAGCTGAAAATGTTAAATGTGTTTTTCATTTAAGAAATTGTTTAATGAAATGGTTTGATAATAATGATGTATACCCCTTGATATACGACTATCTATAAATATATAATATCCTACATTTGTTTACACAACTAAAAAAATTATTCATTTTTAGGTATTTTTTTTATCTCAGTCTTGACAACAGGCATTTCAGCTTCTCCCTTTTTGACGAGCTCTTTGCGCTCCTTTAGGATCTTCTCTGCCAATATATCAGCATCGAGTGGTTTATTACTGACCTTACGGTGAAACAAGACCAACATGTATTTGACCATATCGTCGGAATAAGTAAATCCCTTCTGTCTCAAAACATGCGAAAAACGGGAGCCTTCCACAAAATTCCAATTGTATTCCATCCATCTACCTAGACCAAAGTGCAGTTTGCGGGCTATCGTGTCTTCATTGACCCTTACCATCGGCTTCCGCGCTTCTTCAGTAGTCAACTCCATCAATTTGTCTAATGCGTCGTCTATATCCCTCGGTATATACACACCATACAGTGTAGATTTTTTGATATTAGAAAGGTAAGCGGAATCCTTTGGCATCGGCGGTTTATCCGTTTTTTGAGCCATTGTTGAAACGGTGCACAACAATAAAAATGATCCGATATAAAAGTACTTCATCTGTTTATTTTTATTTCTTCTTTTAATGGCATTTACTCGTACCGCGTTACCAGCGGGATGAAATCTTTGATAAAAAATAATCATCGTGGTTTGTATAAAATAAACCATGACTATTTTTTATGCCGATTTCATGTTTTACAACTTTATATTTTCATGGCTTGAAGCCATTTTTGAAAAAATCTATTGGCAAAATAACCCGTATCATCAGCGCTTGCCATCATTACAACTTCGCAAAGATACATATGATTGTAAACTGGACGCAGATTAACAAAAGTTTAAACGTACTTCTAAAAATGAAACTTATGTGAGATTATCATCTTGGCATTTGAATATTATCAAACAATGCCTTAATTTTGCATTTCTTAAAAATAGAAAGAACATAAACTTATTATGGCAGCAGTAATCGAAAAGAAAAAACCTGTAGCAAAGAAATCTTCTTCGCCTTATGATAAGCAGACATATATGAAATGGCTTGAAGTCATGTATAGAGTCCGCAGATTTGAAGAAAAGACACTATTTGCTTATTCCCAACAAAAAATCAGAGGATTCTGCCACGTTTACATAGGCCAAGAAGCTATTGCAGGCGCGCTTGCGTCCGCTCTTAGACCTGAGGATAAAGTCGTTACAGCTTATCGTCAGCATGGAGTTGCGCTTTCACGCGGACTTGACGCTAATTCATGTATGGCGGAATTGTATGGAAAAGCTACTGGATGTGTCAAAGGCAAAGGAGGAAGTATGCACTTTTTCTCTGCAAAACATAATTACTTCGGTGGAAATGGTATCGTAGGTGCTCAGATTCCGATTGGCACCGGTATCGCTTTTGCTGAAAAATATCGTGGTTCTGACAATCTGTGCGTAACCATGTTTGGTGACGGTGCAGCCAGACAAGGTGCACTTTACGAATCATTCAATATGGCAATGACATGGAAAATACCTGTATTGTACATCGTTGAGAACAACAAATATGCAATGGGTACTTCTGTTGAGCGTACTTCAAATGTGCACGAGCTATACAAGATAGGATCAGCATTTGATATGCCAAGCGAACCGGTAGATGGAATGGATGTCATAGCGGTTCATGAAGCATTTTTGAAAGCTGCGGCACATATCAGATCTGGAAAAGGTCCTTATTTCTTAGAGATAAATACATACAGATATCGAGGTCACTCTGTGTCAGATCCTGCAAAATATAGATCAAAAGAAGAACTCGAAGACTACAAAGAACTCGATCCTGTCCTATTGATCCAAGAAAAATTAGTCAAAGAAGGTATCGCCACTCAAAAAGAAGTTGATGCTGTTATTGATGCTATCAATATTGAAATCGATCAAGCAATGGAATTTGCTGAAAATTCAGATTATCCACTGCCATCAGAGCTTTATGAAGATAATTATACTCAAAAAGACTATCCGTACATCACGGACTAATGTAATACAGAATACAATATCATAAAAGCAACACAGGTGTGTTGCTTTTTTTTGATCTTAATTATTATTTAGATTCATTCTATTATAGTAGCCAAAGTTATATTATATCGTGCATGTACGCTACTTTTGCAGCTACTTAACTAATCAAAAGAAAATTTATGAAATACTTATTGACTTCAATACTAGCGACATTTGTCCTATTTACGGCATGCAATCAAGACATAAAATCGTCTCAAAAATATAAGGACGTGATGGCTATCCATGACAAAGTAATGCCTGAGCTATCAAAATTGAGCACTCTTCGAGGAGAATTTAAATCATATGCTGACAGTACTAATCTCGAAAGGATAACAGAAGTCAATACTAAAATTATGCAGGCTAATGACGGCATGATGCAATGGATGGATGAATTTAAATTGCCTGAGTCAAAAACAGAGGCCGAAACCTATTTGGACAGCGAATTAGTAAAGATAACAAATATCTCGAATGCAATGATGACGGCGAAAACCAATGCCACTGCGCTATTGAATGAATTGAAAGCAGCAAAAGGCCAATAATGATTAAGTACTCGGCACTTATTCTGGGGTTATTGTTGACTTTATTGTCTTGCAAAGAAGAGCCTACAGGCCCACTGAAGGTCTTGGGTAATACAAAAATGGTAGATGGTAAGGAGGTACAACACACTGTAGGCATTGTAAATCATTACTCAACAGACTCGACTCTCATTACCAATAAGGAACTAGAGAAATATATCTACGTAGCAGATTTTTTCTTCACATCATGTCCATCTATTTGTCCAAAGGTGACTAAAGAAATGATGAAAATTTATGGTGCAGTTATCGACGACCCGATGGTACGAATGGTATCTTTTACAATCGATCCAAAAAGAGATACACCAGCCAAGATGAAATTGTATGCTGAAAATCTTGGTGTCGATACCAAGAAATGGTTGTTTCTCAATGGAGACATGGATGCTACGCATGAGCTAGCAAACACATATTTTGTACCCGCCATGGTTGATAAAAATGCGCCAGGAGGCTTTGACCATAGTGGAAAAATAATTTTAGTCGATAAAGAAGGGAGAGTAAGATCATTCAGTGAAGGTACGGATCCTGCGACAACGCCACAATTGATCAAAGACATCGAAAAACTTAAAGAAGAGTACAAAAAATAAGAACGTGGTAAAATTTGTTTTGACTATTGCATCTATTATTGGAGTTTTGACTTTGTGTACTAGTTGCAATGAAACACCTTATATGCAAGGTATGAGGCTATATGAAGCCAAATGTGCCAATTGTCATATGTCGGACGGCAGCGGTCTTTCAAAACTTATACCCAGTCTCGCACAATCAAAACTAACTCAACAGCCTGAATTAGCTACTTGTTTGATTATCAATGGAATACAAGATACGATTAGATCTGGAGATACATATCTAGTAAAAGAAATGCCGGGTTTCAAACGGCTAAGTGCAACTGAGTTGACCAATATCCTCAATTTTATGAATCACAAATGGAATCCTACATTTAAAGAAGTCCAAATCATTGAGATTGAAAAAATCATAACTTCTTGTAGTAAATCAAATGATTAAACTGCTTTATAACCAGCTTTTAGGATAGATATCGTCATTTATTCATTTCCCTCTGAAGCTCTAAAGCCGATCATTTTCCGCGGAGACATATCTTTATTGATTTGCGATTGAATCATTGTAATATCAGCTTCTTTGATCTGTAGGTTTGAAACTGATTTTTTGCCATTTGAAGTGCTAGCTATTCTAATGTTTTGCTGATGGATGATATCCAAAACAAGTTTGCGAATGGTTCTAGCATTACCGAAGTACTTGTCCCTTTTGACATACATATCGTTCACTATGTCACTCAATAAAGCGTTAGCCTTTTTATCAATGGTATATCCTTCAACAAGGATCATATTTACAGCTATATCTTGTAACTGATTCGGCGTATAATCATCAAAAATCAACGTCCTATCAAATCGAGAACTCAGCCCTGGATTGGCTTTCAAAAATACATCCATATTGGAAGGATAGCCAGCTACAAAAAGATAGAATTCGCCACGATGATCTTCCATTCTTTTGAGCAAAGTCTGAACAGCTTCATTGCCAAAATCTCCTTGTAATCCATTGAAATTTGTCAGCGCATATGCTTCATCAATAAACAAAACACCACCTAGCGCCTCATCGATCTTTTCACTAGTTTTAATGGCTGTTTGTCCCACAAATCCAGCGACAAGGCCTTGTCTATCGGTCTCTACGATATGACCTCTCTCCAATAATCCTAATGCTTTATATATCTTGCCTAGAATCCTTGCAACAGTCGTTTTGCCAGTTCCCGGATTACCGACAAAAACAGTGTGCAATGAAAAGTTGGAAATGACAGACTTGTTAGATAATCTGTGAAACTGCGCCACTTGGATCAAGTCTTTAATTTGTTGTTTTACATTGTCTACACCTATGAGTCGATCCAACTCATCTAATGACTCCTTCAACAACTCTTCGTCTACGGGAAGGTCAATAAGTTGTTTTGATTTTTTTGTCTTTAATGGCAGAACATCTTGTAATTGAATCTCTGCCAGATCATTTTTTGAAAGCTTGGCAGGGCTCTTGCGCGACATAATCCGTAGGGCCATATTAATCTTGGCCTTTTCAATCAAGTCGGTAACATACCTCGCATTACCAAAAGTCCTGTCTCTACTTCGATAAGCGGCTACAATGATAGACTTTAAAATATGAAAAGATTCGTCAGAAAATTTAACTTCCTTCTCTAGACTCACCTTCTCAGCGATCTCAATCAACTCCGATGAAAGGTAGTCAGAAAACTCAAAGAAATGCTTGAATCTAGATTTTAGGCCGGGATTACTGTTAATGAAATGCATCATTTCTTTAGGATAACCAGCTACAATAATCGAAAGATCGCCTTTGCCGTTTGACATTTCTTTAATCAATATTTCCACTACTTCACGACCGAAATCTTTTGTGTCATCATTGGCTCTAGCTAGTGCATAAGCTTCATCTATAAAAAGTACACCTCCTCTTGCTCGCTCTATAACTTCCTTTACTTTAGGCGCTGTCTGACCTATATACTCACCTACCAAGTCTACTCTATCTACTTCTACGACATGGCCTTTGGACAACAATCCCATCTGCCGATACAATTTTCCCATCATTTTAGCTACTGTCGTCTTGCCTGTGCCTGGATTTCCGAGAAATACAGTGTGTATATCTAAACTATCGTTGTCATTAAACCCTTTTGATTTACGTAATCTCAAAAATTCTATATACTTGGCATGTTCCCATACGCGCTGCTTTATCTCTTGCAAACCAATAAGATCAGTAAGCCCTTGATATACTTTTTCAAATTGCTGAGGATCAGGTGCTGTATGAAAATGTAGGCCTTGTCGTGATTGTGGTGTGAATACTTGTGGGTTACCCTGAATAAATTTGTCGGCAACATTAAAAAGAACCGTCGCTAATAAGGTCTCCATAAACACAACTTCGATGCTGTAGTCACCTTCCTTCCAAGACCCAAATGAAGTCGCTCCCCAACCTCCTGTCAGCTTGATCTTATCGTCACCGGTTTTGATCTGTTGCAGACGCACCACTTGACCTTTCAGTTCCCGAGCAGCATTATAAAACTTAATAAACATCTCACAATGCCAATTCTCGTGTATTACCTTATTGTCCAATATTATCTCAGCATAGACATACCTAGTTTCTTCGCTTGAAAACGTGGTCATGTAAGTTCTATCATCTTCATTGACATCATCATATTGGCCTTCGTACAATTTGATGCTGGACAATTGCAAAAAAGGGTCAACGCCAGGTTCACTATCTTTGATGTTTAAATCTTCGATATAGAAGTACTTCATGGCTAGTTTTTCGCCATCAATCCATGCTTCCCAATAGTAATTTCCTTTTTTCCAAAATGTGCCAGGTTTTTTATTTCCCCAGCCTTCTCTAATGTAAACTATACTATCAAACTTGCTTACTTTCTTTGTGAAG
>JANMMV010000657.1:0-2433 GCA_031373565.1 Saprospiraceae bacterium | reverse complement strand
ATCTGCAATAATAATTGGTGAAGCTCCCTTAAAGTGTCCAAAAGTAAAATGGGCGTTTCCTCTTTCAGAACTTGGTCACAAAGATGTTTTAACTTAAGTTGGTCTTTATCTTTTTGTAAGGATGTCAATTCAATTAAAAATTGCCTGATATTTCATACCAACGGTATCGGGACCTAAGGGAACAAAAAATACAGGAATTTCCCCTTTCACTGGATGTAAAATAGTATAAATTCCTTGCTGAAAATATTCTTGTTTTTGATTGGTCCTGAGGATAAACGTAAATGGGTCTCTTGGCAGATCATCATATTTATCTAGCCTTACTAATTCAATCAGTTCAGCGTCCAAAACGACATCAGAGTTGAACCTTATTTGTAAGTATTGATGCAGGTAGGGCTCTAAATCTTCAACTGTGATATTAATAAAATCTGTCATTACGGTTGATTTGATAATTCGGTTTGTGGTGTATTCCATTGCATTAGATAGTAAACACCATGGGTTTCCTTGATGATCTCAAATCCAATTCTTTGGTATAATGCTAATGCTCTATTGAATTTTTCCACGTGGATACTCAATATTTTGTTAGATTGCTTTGCTTCATCTTGCAATTGTTGCAAATAATAGGTTCCAATTCCTTGATTCCGATAGTCCGGTAAAATGGCTATGTCGATAATTCTTATGTGCTTTTCTATCAGATGACGTTCTACAAACAATCTTCCTGCCGGCGTACCACCAGACAATATGATTGAATAATCCGCATTGGGATAAACTTTTTTATAATATTCAGATTGAGCCTCATGCTGATGTGTTATAAAAGCCGCTTTTTGATCTTCATTCCAGTCTACGGCTCTTTTTAGTTCTTCAGTACGGGTATGACCATAAATGACTTTAAGAAGAAAATCATCATCTTCTACGACAGGACGTAAGCTGGAAAGTAGCACCACAAAAATAATTTAAGTTCGGGGCGGATAAACACCTTGCAATGCTATGCAAAAATTCAAAGTCAGATATGGCTGTAGATTATTGTGAGGCTGATTTCCACCTGCAGGAGCAAGTGTATTCACCGACATATTTACTAAGGTGTTACCAGCAGGGTTTGCTTTATAAATATTTGCTCGAGCAGCAAGCGCTCCCTCAGGTGTGGATTGCAACCCACTGTCGTTTACAGCATTCATTGTATGGGTGTGTGATGGTATTTCACTTTGTAAAAGTGAAACGGTCTCAACACCACCAGATTCCCCAAGGTCCCTTACACTTAATCCGGGGCCTTGCCCATGATGCATTGGTGCCCTGCCTTGCAAATTTGGCAAAGCAAAATTACTTTGTCCGTTCCCTCCATATGTCGTTCCCAATAATGAAAATAATGCTGTATTTTGTGATAAGGGCAATATTTGTCCATCACAAAATGCCCAACCGTTAGGGGAGAAATTAAAAGGGAAAATTCTGACTTCAGCTACAAATGGATCCATGATTGAGTAAATTATGATGGTGATGGGAAAATGCCAAATAATGATATAATAAAGCTGACACATAAATAGGGTGCCATATTGTCGTGTGGTTGTGCCCCGCCTATTGGAAGGATCACTCCAGCATTTAGTGCCGAAAGGCCACCGGATGTGTCGTTAGAGTAACCATCAACAGATGCATTTCTCGCCAATACCGAACCGGAAGGATCTGTGCCGCCACCTGAACTATTGTTACCTAATATGGTATGATTGTGTGCAGGGATTTGTGCAGTGGTTAGGGTAACGCTTTCAACACCGCCAGTTTCAGCCAGTACAAAACCACTACCTTGGTGGATAGGTATTCGACCTCTTACATCAGGCAAAGCAAAAGTACTTTGTCCATCTCCACCGTAGGTGGTTCCTATCAAATTGAACAGCGTCTCATATTCAGAAATTGGTAGCAATTGTCCTTCACAAAACATCCAGCCTGCTGGTGCAAAATTTCCTGCAAACATCCGTACTTCACCTACATATGGTTGTGCCATGGGGTATTAATTAATTTGGACTTGGGAAAATACCCTGAAGAGCTATACAAAAGCTTAAGATTAAAAATGGTTGCATGTTGGTGTGTGCTTGACTACCTCCTGAGTTTGAAATGACAGCAGGATGCATGGCAGTATTTCCCGTGCCAGAATAAAATTCTGAGGGTGCAGATCCTGCGTAATAATTTCCTGATGGAGATAATGTATCCTGACCGTTTGTGGTCGCTCTTACTACATGACTATGAGCAGGTATCTGTGCTATGGATAGTGTATGTGACTGTGCCCCTGCAGTTTCACCCAGTGTATGACCTGCCCCATCGTGTATAGGTACTTTTCCCCTAAGATTAGGCAAAGCAAAATTTGTCTGACCATTTCCTCCATAGGTCGTTCCTAACAAAGAAAAAAGAGCCTGATTTTGATTAATAGGCAAAAATTGACCATTACAAAGG
>JANMMV010000652.1:0-7147 GCA_031373565.1 Saprospiraceae bacterium | reverse complement strand
ATATCAAACCCAATCGCAGTGGAGACCTTCCGATCATGAGTGTGTCCGATGGTTTTGTATCTAGAATCGCCATAAATGCAGGTGGTTATGGCAATGTTTTATATATAGAACATCCAGAAGTGGGTCTTACTTCGGTTTATGCACACCTTGATCGATTCAACGACCACATATCTAGTGCTATATATAACTATCAATTATCTAATGAGACCTTTAAGGCAGATATTAAATTTGAGCCATATCTCATACCGATATCGCGTGGAGAAATGATCGGTATCATGGGTAACACGGGCTACTCGTTTGGCAAACATCTCCATTTTGAACTACGAGAAACAGCGACCGAAAACCCTATAAATCCATATCACTATGGAATCTATCCTAAAGATGACATAGCACCAACTATCAGTGGGTTGGCTTTTCATGGTTTGGATGCGGATTATCATAAAATCTATGATCGTCGAGTTTCTCTTGCGTCCCAAGTTGGCGATACGATCTCCATTATCACACCGATCACCCTGCCGCAGGCGAGTGTAGGGTTAGCTATCCAAGTATTTGATAAAGCAGATAATTCCTATAGCAAAAACGGCATCTATGGATTGAAAGCATTTGTAGATGACGCATTAATTTATAACTATAAAATTGATACGCTTGCGTTTGGTCAGAATAGGCAGATCATTGGTTTTTTTGATCATGCAGTACGAAAAAAAGAAGATAAAACTTTTTCACTTTGCTACAGAACACCAGGTAATGACTTGGATTTTTTGATACAAAATGGCACTGGACTGATCGATTTAGCCCAAGATGAATCGAAACGAATAGTTATAGAGGTTTCTGATTACTTTGCTAATAAAAGATACGTTAAATTCATTATCCAAGGTACGTTGCCAGATAGTACTTATCGCATACCTTCTCCGCACATGAGAATAGGCCAAGGCTTAAAAACAGAAGTAGATACGGCTGGTGCACAGATCGTATTTGATGAAAAAAGTCTTTTTAGATCCATGTTTTGTAAGATCATTGTCGACACTACAGGTTCTGAAAATGTATATGTGATTGGCGAAGAATTAGAACCCATAAAAACGCCGATTTTTTTAGCCATCAAACCAAAACTTGATGAAAGCAAAGACCCTAGTAAGGCGGTCATTCTATATCGCAACGGCGTCAATTATGGCGGCAAATGGAAGGACGGATACTTAAGTACAAAAATGCGCGATTTCGGTAGATATACAATTGCTTATGATACAAAAGCTCCAGAGATTAGATCGCTATCCTTTACAGCAGCAGCGCACAAACGATCATCTTTTGCATTTACCATCAAAGATAATTATGGTACCCGCGGGGATGATGTAGTCGAGATATCCTATAAGGTCTGGATCGATGGTTCTTTTGTTGTGTGCCCATTTAGACAACTTAATAGTACATTGACGATTCCTATAGAAACTGTCGGACCTGGTGAACACACTTTGAAGATTGAAGCTCGTGATCATTCAGGCAATTTTAGTTATTTTGATGCAGTATTTAGGAGATAACGCTACACAAAAAAAAAGCCTGACAAATTAATTTGCCAGGCTTTTTAAGACATTTTTTTTGGACTTACTTCTTGACGATTTTTGTCGTGTGAAGATGTGTCCCTGATTGGATTTTTATTATATAAACACCTGTCGCAAGATCTCCCACCGGCAAGGCAATTTTGCTACCATCGTGGTGAATAGCAAAGTTTGATTTCTGAACTAATTGTCCATCAGCGCTGATGATTTCAATTTGAGCTGGCGTACTAGATTTAGCACTAGCATCAATGTATAGGATGTCTTCAACTGGGTTTGGTGAGATAACTACTTCAAAATAGTTATCTACATCTTTAGTACTTACACCAGTATTACTATTGTTCACCAATGTTTTTAATTCAGGTGTACATACCGGAGTAACATTATCAGCAAAAATACAAGCCTTTGTCGTGTAAATGTAGAAATCTACCAATGAGAAATCATCTATCATCCATCCTTTGAAATCAGCGGTTGAAGCTGTATTAGCATCACTAACAAAACGGTATCTGAAGACAAGTGTTTTGTTCTTGTATTCGCTAAGGTCAACGACTGATTCTACCCATTGGTTGCTCGTTGTACCAGAAAATCCTTCCAAGGATGGAATTGCTAGTGTTGCATATGCGATAGGATTGTTATACCCATTACGTACAAATTTGTCATTTTTTACTAATTGAAAAGCTCCCCCATTGACAGATATTTCTAAGAAGCCACCATCAGCAGACGCTTCTGTATCATATCTGTGCCAAAACTTAACACCAGGATTGTTGCCAGTAACAGGATATGGCTGAGAAATTAGAATAGCGTCTACATCAGCAGCTACATTGATAACCCTCATGGATACTTCTGGGCTACGGAAGACGTCATACGATGGCAAAAAGTCTTCTACACCTTCGATTTTATCTATTTCCCAATTGATATCTCCATCAAAATTCTCATTGACATAAGCTATAGTCTTATTATTAGGATTCGTCAATGCTTTGAACTTGATGACATATGGCTTATCATAATCCATCGTTCCAACGTTAAATGTCAGTACATTGCCATTAATAGTAGGTTGTATTGTGCCAGAATTGGCAACATAGGACATACCAGCATCTAGTTCGTCAGTGATTTTAATATTGGTAATGGGCGTACGGATATGATTGTAAGCAGTAATCGTTACTTCCACTTCTCCTCCTGCATCTACAGACGGTGTGATCGTCTTTTGTATCTTGAGATTCTCGATACACGTAGCGAGTGGTTCAAAATTTTGTGTTCCATCATTTCGGTCTGTTGTAAGTCCTCCCGATGCATTGACCCCTAGTCCTCTACGTGCAAAAACTGACGATATCAAACAGTTGTTCTCACCATTGTAGTGTACTTGATCTGCTTTGAGAATAGCGTCCCTACCTGAGATAAATCCTGGGTTGCATGGTTGCATCTTCATGCCTTCCATTACTAAAAATATACCTTTGTAATTACCCGAGTTTTTATTACTTAGATCCGGATCATAGCCATACTTATCGATAAGTGCCCAGTACAAATCCCATGTCATACTAGCCCAAACTTCTCCTAGTGGGTGTGGCGCAGCTGTACCTTTAATATAATCGAAGGTCTCAGGGTTGATTTTCATATCTGTAGAATATGGATATCTGCGGATACCGCCTCCATTGATTTTCTGTCCCTTTGCAAATGTTCCAATACCGCGGCTGTCTGTCCCTTTGTCGCCCGGCTCATGGGACGTCACTAAAGCGAAAAAATCTGACCAGCCTTCTCCCATTTGCTCATCATTATTAAGGCATGAAGAGTTCAATCTTCCGCCAGTAAGGCGAGTAGACACTCCATGTCCAAATTCATGGGCTATAACACCGTTGTCTAGTGCTCCATCTAAAAATGCTGACCCAACTCGATCTCTCACCTGCCAAGTCATGGCGACAGGCACGTCATTGCTCATGGATAATCTTATACGATCACAATCAGATTTTTTCATCATGATGGTCGGAATCGTTACTTGACTACCGACAGCACCAGCAGCAAGTCCAATTGTTTCTTCTCCATTACCGCCATTGATACCAGGCACATTGCAAATTATACAAGCGATAGCACCTGCTTGCTGTACGTTGAGTGCTTTGCGGCCAAATTCACATATCCCTCTCTCAACCATAGCGATTTTACCAGCAATCTCTGGACCATTAGAGATGGTTCCACAACCTAGAGTTGGAGTTGGGCTGTTGTCTCTTGCCAATGCTACTATGCCTTTCAAAGCGGGCTCTGTTGCTAATGGAATTGGTTTTCCAAAACTTGCAATACCATATTGGTCTACAAATCCAGCAAGCTGCGTAGGCTCATCTATTGAAATTGCACCACCGCTATTTCTCCATAAAAACATTTGCATCCTCCCGTTAAAACCATCATTTGGCGTCGAGAAGTTAGCGTTATCGATCTTCGTATGATTACCATCAGCATCTAAATCTTGGTTAGATTCATATAGAGTGATACCATCAAACGCTTGTGCCAAGACGTAATCGTCTTCTCCATCAACTGCTTTTCCACTATAATTTTTGTCTTGAAAATTTCCAAATTCTTCAGTAAAGCCCGCAGTTGCAGTGATATCGTGCATCATATTGACCATATAGAAAAGATTTGTCAACGCAGCATCGTCGCTATCACGTGGATCCAACGTATTGTCATAGGCAAAATCAAAATTGAGTGTAGATCCGCCGTCAGTATCTTGACCATCTGATTCATCATCATCATCTTTGTCTTGATAAGCATATGCATTGTTGCCTCGAGTGATCGTATATTCAGCGCCATTAACACCATTCGTATCATGCCACCCGAATGGAGAAGCTAGAGGGAACTCGTCATCGGTAGCCAACTGTCTAGTCGCATTGTGATTTGGACTTTCTGCTGGCAACTTAAATACTTTGTAGCTAGCTGCTGCTCTATTGGCTATCGCGGTTGAAACTCTCCAATTTGCATCATGGGTCTTGTTGAATGTGTTGATTTGACAATCGTCATGCCGAGCGTAATCGTCTTTGTGATGTTTACAATAGACAGTAAAATTATTTTTTGAAACAAACTGTCCGGAATTAGCATCGATATTGATATCCCAATAATCAGCACTATTGCGCATATTTATGTTGAGATTCCATGTTAAGACTAGCTCAGTTCCTATTAAATCATAACTTAGCTTAGCTGGAATAGCAGTTTTTGCTAGTTCAGGAAATGCATAAGTGATGGCACTATTTACATTTTTGCCTGCTACCAGAATAGGCTTAGTGGTCGGTTTGATACCAAGATGGTCAGCTGCACTGATGATCGCTTTGTCCGCTGTAATTTTTGAACCGCTTTTTTTTGCTAGCTTGTTAGCATTTGGAACAAAAGAATTGGCGTCAGATACAACTTTGCCCTTAGCATCAATTATGACGGTCATAATAGCATTTCTGACAGGAATATTATCAACCGTTTGGATTAGGTACATGTAAGTAATGCCTTTCTCGGAGGTGACTTCTTGAGAAACGATCAGATTTTCGTAGTCTTGGTTGTCAAGTTTTAATTTATCTGCGTTAGTTTTGATATGCTGTAATGCAATATCTATTTTGCTCGTACTTTGAGCAGAGATATTACTTACTATCAAGCAGGTAATGAGTAATATGTAAAGATGCTTCATCATAAATAAGATTGTGTTTTTTGAAAAAATGAAATGAAAGTTATGGCATAAAATTAATTATTAAAAACAATTAAGTGCTAAAAGACTGTTAATAATGTCGGCTGGCATTTAAAATAGGCAATATTTTTAATCTTTGTGCCAATTATTAGACCTAATTAGGTTGATCTTTTATTTCATTACTCAAACATAAAGAAGACAAATCATATGTCTGACATCATCATAGGACGAAATGCAGTCATCGAAGCATTCAAATCAGGACAAGATATCGAGAAGGTATATCTTTTAAATACCATGCGAGGCGAATACGAAGTAGAAATACGCAATCTGTGTAAAGATCACAATGTACCATTAGCTAAAGTACCCGATCCCAAACTCAATGAAATAGCCAGAAATAAGGTCCATCAAGGGGTTATTGCATACACATCACCGATGAGCTATGTGGATTATAAGGATGTAATAGCCAAATCTATTGCGGCTGGTAAAGAACCGCTGCTTGTCATTCTAGATAGCATCACCGATGTTCGTAATATCGGAGCGATAGCCAGATCAGCATATTATTTTGGTTGTGATGGTATCATTGTAGCTGGCAATGTGAGCGGTAGAATCAATGAAGATACAATAAAAGCATCCGCTGGAGCAATATTACAGTTGCCTATATCGAGAGCAAGTAGTTTATTCACAGTAGTGAGCGATCTCCAGTCCCTAGGGATTAAAGTGGTGGCAACAAGTCTGAAAAATTCGATTGTTCCCCATGAATCTGATATGACTGGACCGATGGCAATCATCATGGGAGCTGAAGATAAAGGCGTCCACTACAAAGTGCTTGAGATTGTAGATGAAGTACTCAAAATACCTGCGATAACTGATTTTGATTCACTCAATGTGTCCGTTGCGACCGGTATATTACTTTATGAATGTAGTAAACAACGCGGATCTTAAGATCAGTACCATTTTAAAAATTATAATAATAAATACAATGAAATTTAATTTCAGGTCTGCCAAAGCCATATTTGGGCTTATACTGCTTTCTACTTTCGTCATGTTTGTAGGTTGTAAGACGGCGAAAAAGGCAACTAACGCAAGTCTAGACAAAGCATTGTTGTGGAAGATCGAAGGTGCGGGTAACGCAAAACCATCCTACTTATTTGGGACGATCCATATTATAGACAGTAAAGATTATTTCTTGCCTACAGGTACACTTTCGGCTATCGATGAGTGCGAAAAAATGATGTTTGAGATTGATATGGCAAAAATGACTGATATGGGTAATCTTATGGGTCTCATGGGTCAAGTGATGATGAAAGATGGCAAGAGCCTCAAAGACCTATTAACTACCGACGAATACAGTCGTGTTGAGAAGCACTTTACGAAAATGGGTATTCCGATGTTTATGTTTGAAAAGATGAAACCTTTTTTCTTAACTATATTTGCAGAAGAGGGAATGGATCCAAAAGCATTGGAATCGGGTAAAATGAAGTCTTATGAGATGGAATTCGCGGAGTTAGCTAAAGATAAAGAGATGGCTACAGGCGGGCTAGAGACGATAGAGTTTCAAATGAGCTTATTTGATGAGATTAGTTATGCGGATCAAGCCAAAATGCTAATGGAGGCTATCGATAGTAATGTAAAAAAAGATGATAGTCTTGACAAAATGATTCTACATTATAAAGCTCAGGATGTAGATAAATTGGCTGATTTGATCAATAATGAAGGCAGCGACGTTAAAAATTTTAATGATAAATTAATAGTCAATCGCAATAAAAACTGGATAGAAGGCATCACTAAAGAAGTGAAAAATCAGCAGACATTCATAGCGGTGGGAGCAGGTCATCTAGGAGGAAAAGATGGTGTTATCAGGTTATTGCGTCAAAGTGGACTGAAGGTCACAGCAGTTAAGTGACGATAGATAGAAAAAAATATCTTGGTCACGGAGCGAAGTCGAAGTGTCGAAGTG
>JANMMV010000075.1:0-1953 GCA_031373565.1 Saprospiraceae bacterium | reverse complement strand
GTGGTGGCAATAATTTAGTCACAATTATCATTTTTAACTTTAGTACTATTGCTTTACAAAGCTTTTGCATGGCTGATTATCAATGCAAATTGAATAGACACCGGCGGTAAGTAAGGAAATATTAATGGGTTTTTCTTCTATCATACCACTCGACACCTTTCTTCCTTGGGCATCATAAATGATAAATACATTATTGATTGCATTGTTAACATCTAGGTAGTCATTTGCTGGATTAGGAGAAAATGTGACATCATCAATTGTTCCATCTTGGACCGGAGAAAACGTTTCTTTCTTAACAGTACTTTTAGCCAGCAGCCAGTATGTAGGGTCAAATTCGAGTTTTGTGATTTCTTTTTGAAAATCGATTTCAAAAATCTGTCCATTGAAATCGTTATCTAACCTTATTGATGTTTTATCACCATCCGTATCAGTTAGCCTCAATGGAAGTGGCATTTCATAAAATGGGACCGAAGTATGTGATGACTTTTGATCCACTTTGATGTAGAGTTTGTTGCCCACCTGCTGCCATAAAATAGTATATTCAGGAAATCCCTGCCCTTCATACCAGTCTATAAAAAATTCATCCAAATCTCTACCACTTGCTGTTTCCATATGTCTCACGAAATCAGGCGTGGTAGCAAATCCGTATTGCCGCTCTTGTAGATAGCTACGCATTCCATTGAAAAACGGTTGGTCTCCTATCACCCATCTCAACATATGCTGCAGATAAGCACCTTTATCATATGTCAATCTCCCGTCAAATACCCTCCCAGCGCTTGTCGTAGTAGGAACCTTCACGGATCCCGAAGGCGAACTCAGTATGTTGTTGCGTTTATTGATTTTCCATGTGGTAAAAGAAATCCCTTTGAATCGCTCCTGAGCTAGACCTTCAAGATAGGTAGCACTACCTTCATTGAGCCATGCATCTTCCCAGTCACCGCAAGTTACCAAATCACCAAACCACTGATGAGCCAGTTCATGTGCCAGTAATCCAAAACTAAAATTTGTAACAAAACTCATTGTCTGATGCTCCATACCGCCACCAAATCCAAACTGAGCATGCCCATATTTTTCATTGCTATAAGGGTAATCTACAAAGAGCGAATCATAGAAAGCCAGGGTTTTGAGCAATTCTTTGGTCCCTGCTTTTGAGTTAACCACTGATTCAGGGTAGATATAATTGACGACCGGCAATTTCTTCCCCGATTTGAGCTCCAACGTATCTGTATAGCGATCAAAATTGGTGACGGCGACGCCTACGAGATAGGATACAATTGGATAATTATGCTTCCAGTGACAAGAATAGACACCATCTTTTGTCGACTCGCTTACCAGTATACCATTTGTCGCAGCTTTATATTTATCTGGGCAAGAGATTCGTATATCTATGGAGTCGATCTTATCCGTCAAACCGTTTTTGCAGGGCCACCAATCTTGTGATCCGAAAGGTGGAGACACATTCCATATAACTGGAACACCAGCATGCATCCCTTTTGTAAAAGAACCTAAACCTCCACTATTCGGAGCTCCCTCATAATCAATGGTGAGCGTTAGTTTTTCGCCAGCATCATAAGCTCGGGGCAGCGAGATAAATAAATCAAAGCCATTTTCATGTCTAAAAGCGATTGATAATCCATTATGTACTACAGAATTGACTTTGAGCTTGGTGGTTAAGTCTAGTTTGATCTCTGAAACATTGTCTTTCGTTATGGTGAATGATGGCTTTATGATACCTTCGATAGCATAAAAATTGGGGTCAATATACCAGTCAATATCGTAGTGATAAAGATCAATTCTGTCGTCATCAGCGATGCTATTGCGATGTTGAGTAGGCATGAACGCGTGAACTTTATGGCAATGATACTCATTGCCAAGATCGTTTTTAAGGTCTTGAGCGGTAGTAAAAACGACTTGAAAAATAAGCAGGATAACGATGGAGCTGTATGGTTTCAT
>JANMMV010000848.1:0-7666 GCA_031373565.1 Saprospiraceae bacterium | reverse complement strand
TTAAAATTATTTGTCAGATTTTCAAGGTATACCTTCATATCCAATTTTTCAAACTCACCAGATGTGCTCAATAGATCATGAATAGTGGAAATGCTGTTTATTTTATTTGATATTTCATCAAAATATGTCTTTAGACGGTGATTTTCCTTCTTGTTGCCATAGAGCGTCATTAGGCCTATGACTAATTGTAGATTGTTTTTTACACGATGGTGGATTTCTGTCAATAAAACGGCTTTCCTTTGATCGGCTTCATAGATTTTTTTATTCTGCGCGGCTATTTTCTTTCTCTGAGAGTAGTTGTCAAGGACTGACCAACCTAATGCAAGCATTAGCACTGTCATGACACCAAGACCTACCTTTAATATCCTACTTATTTTCTCAGATGTTTTTAACTTATCTTGTTCTTTTTCGATGGCAAAGTTTATCGCATTATTGGTGACTGTCTCCTTGTCTATAATCCATTTGGATTTTTCTTCAGTTTCATTACTTTTTTTAAGGTAGAAATATGCAGAGTCGATCATGTTCTTTTTTTCAAAAATAGTTGTTTTGATCCTATGGATTCTACCTAGTACCTCATAATACAATTCATCTTTTATGGGCATTTGTTCGATTAGTTGCGAAGCATAAGCTAGTTGCTCCATAGATTCATTTATTTTGCCTACTTTGAGAAGTTTCCTTGCGATATTATTAGCTACCTCTGCTGCAACGCGGTAATCGTTGTCTAAAAGATAAGCATCAATGGCTCTTTTATTGTAAAAAATGGAAGTGTCAACTTCATTAGCTAATATCCCTAAAAGTAGATTGCCGTCAGAGATGGATTTATTGTTAGTATATCTATGGCCCAATTCTACTGCTTTTTGAGCATAAAGCCAGGAAGAATCTTTATTAATTGATCTCAGGTACGACGAATATCTTACGCAGTAATAAGACTCAATGTTAAGTAATCTATGTTCTCGTATTAACGTATTTGCCAATGTAAGGTGATGTAGACAATCTCCGGGTCTATCTATAAATTCTTGTATTCTGGCTAAAGAAATATGGGCATTTGCGACCATATCCCAATGCGTTAATGGCTCAGCCTTTTTGATAAGGTTGTAATAAAGATTCATGGCATCTTCAAACTTTGATTGAAGCTCTAACGTCTCGCCTTTCTCGATTTCTATCTGGAATCTTAATTTGCAGGTAGATTTTCCATTTTTGCTAATAATGGCAAGAAGAGAATCAGCCAATAAAATAGCTTTATAACTATTCTTGCTTCTATTTAATTTCTTTAACCGAATATATTCTTTCTCTAAACCTAGATCATCACAATCCATAGCTTGCGCAGAGATATTGCCCAATATCATCAATAGAATCAGCCCAATAGTGAACTTCCTAGATAAGCATACCTTTACTTTTTTTAACATAAGTCAGCTTCAGAATAGCAAAGTAAAGGTATAATAACTATTTCAAATGTTAATCTCTGATAAATGTTCTAGACGGGGCTTCTAGTGTTCTGAATGGTATTTTATTTCTGATTTTTTGCCTTTAAGGTATTCGATGGTTTTTATTGTCTATCGTATCTTTTTCATATTCTGATCTCCTTTTTGTCATTGTGCTTTTCGAAGTGCGGTCACTGAGCTTGTGGTCACTGAGCGAAGCGGTCACTGAGCGAAGTCGAAGTGTCGAAGTGTCGAAGTATACCGTTCAGAACATGCACGCTACCGTTCAGAACATGCTGAGATAAAAACGATGTACATTTTGCTCCAAGTGGCTATCATTGCAACATAAATTTTTTCACTTTAAAAGTCAATTTTATGATACGTTTTTATCTAATCACTATTTTTATTTTTTTTTCATTCACTAATTTTGCTCAAGGGTTTTTATTTTTTAAAGAGTATAATACCCTCAATACAAATATTTCAAACAATTGTCTAAATGGTGGTGGTGTCACTACTGCATCAGTAACTGTTTCTGGACTCGACAATTTATCCAATGACCTTGAATTGCTTTTTGCAGGAGCAGATTTTACGATCAAAAAAGGATTTGACTTACAGATAACCGTGATATCACCTCAAAAAACCAGAGCCGTTTTTTTGGATACAAGAGCAGGGTCAAACTTTCCCATACAATTAGACAGACTTAATTTGTTTAGGGCACGAAATTGTGATTGGTTTCTCCCTCATACCAGTCCTCAATTTGTTAACTGGTCTGCCGGGCCATTATTTTGCTTCAGGCCAGTGCATGATTTCAATAGTAGGTTCAAAGGAGAGAATCCTAATGGTGAATGGAAGTTTGAATTTTGTTCAACAGCTACTTCAGAAATATCCTTAGGCTTTTTAATGTTAGAATTCAGAACCTTAAAATCAATCATAACTGCTCCGAAGATTACAAAAAAACCTACCGATTGCCTTAGTGCCGATGGCTCTATTGTGTTTGATTTTGGAAGTAAATGTGACCAAGGCTTTGTCTATTATACTGTAGATAATCAACCATGGCAAAGCAAACCTATCCCTGTGGACTACACCTTAGGATTTGTAACAAAGATAAGCCAAACCATCACTGGCCTGAAAGCTGGGAAGCATACTATAAAAGCGATGCTGGGTAGTGCCAGCGGTGTATATAACAACACTTACAATGAACGTGAATTTACATTAGAAGCAACCAATGCTAATGGCGATATCCAGACAGTGTGTGCTGGCGATTTTACCATAGGTAATGGTACCACCAGTTCTGTCACTGTCAAACTTATACCACCTCAACACTGGGACAACTGTGGTTTTGCAACTTCAATTACAAAAATAACTGGCAAATTTACGGCTGGTGATATAATTGTGGATTTGAATACCCAAACTTTGGGTATCACAGGTAATGGTAAAACTGAGTTTGTATGGGAAATCACCAATAGCAAAGGACAAAAGAAAACTTGCTCCAGCTTTGTCACTACAGTATTAGGAAATGCAGCAGTGTTTACCGCGGATGTATGCAAAAAGCCCGTCAAAGCGCCTAAATGTGATTTTACCAAACCGCTGACTTACATTCCCATTAATATTAGCCAACTTCAAAAGTTGGGAACCAAAACCATCTTAGATAAAGTAGAAGTAACTATGAAGTTTCCTGCCAAATGCACTGGAGAAGCTTATTTGATAGACCCTACGGGCAATACTTACAGATTGTTTGATGCTTTTTCATTTCCTTCATACAATAATTCCGGATCCATGACAGTAGAATTTTCTACCAGTACGGATCCGATTATCAAACTTCATAACTCCGCCATACTTCCTACATCAAGTGATAAACTCCGACAACCGATCGGCAATCTGAATAGAGCCAATCTCAGGAAGATCAACCCAAATGGTATTTGGAATCTGGCCGTATGTGATAATTCTAACGCAGGATTTGACATAGAGTGTGTGAAATTTCACTTTAATGATGCCTGTACTAAAGACCAAGAAACACCTACTTTTACACAATGTCCAGCTAATAGAATTGTGACACTTGGGGCCGATAATAAGGCATCATTCAATATAACTGACCCTTTTTCTACAGATAATTGTAAAGTAAAGCAACGAAAGCAAGAAGTTACTTACCTTGATGGTGCTACAGCTCAAGACGGAAAAACTTATATTGAATACCCAGATGTAAGCAGCGATCAGGGAAAAGAATATGGATATAATGTACAAGGGAAAGGTAGAATCATAGTTAAATATACTACCATAGATGAGGCAAACAACGCTGGATATTGCTACATGTATATCTCTGTAGTAGGACCTAATGACTGTGCCAATGATCTGGTAAAGCCAATTTTAGTAGATTGTGTGCCGGATTTTGAAATCACGGCAAATCCAGGTGGAGTGACGGATTACCTTATGACGGATCCAGAATATTTTGATAACTGTGGTATCAAATCTATACAATTAAAAATTACCCACCTAAATGGAGCTAAAAGCATTAATAATACAACTTCAGGGACATCCAATACTTTCAGCCCTTATCAAACCTATTCATATGAGGTCATCGGAACAGGTAGTGTTAATTTTGAGTATTTAGTTACAGATTTAAAGGGAAATGTTGGCTCCTGTAAGACCTTGGTCACTATCAAATCCCCCAATGGTGGAGGTGGAGGTACAGGCCCATGTGCAACGCTCAATCCTATATTATCCATGGTTGGTACCAATTGTGTCAATAATGTCATGACCGTAAACCCAGGAACAGGCATAGGACGTATAGACTGGAAGAACGGATCTCAAACAGTATCTACTTCCACAATCCAGATGACACCATCTACATCTGGGCAGACGTTTATCCCTGATGATGGAAAGTGGAATCCACTTGCAATGGCATTTGATAAAAATGGTAACTTGTACGTAACAGACAATTCTCTTGTAAATCCTAGTGTTTTAAAATTCGCTCCTGGAGCTACAGTAGGTACTACAGTCGCTGGAGGTAATGGCATAGGTGCTAACTTAAATCAATTGAACAGCATGCGCAACATACATGTAAATGATCAAGGTGATCTATTTATATGTGATCGTGGGAATGACCGTGTAGTTAGATGGTCTTCCGGGGCTACGACTGGTGTGGTCGTGGCTGGTGGAAATGGTAAAGGTGCCGCTTCAAATCAATTTAATGTACCCTCAAGAATGTTTATTGACCAAAATGGTAATATTTTTGTTTTGGACGCAGATAATTTTAGGGTTCAGAAATGGTCTCCGGGCGCGGCTGCAGGAGTAACAGTAGCAGGAACAGGTGTAGATGGTACCGCCGCTAATCAAATATCAAAATTAGCAAGAGGAGTATCCGTAAACCCTGATGGGGAGATATTTGTATTGGATAGTATATCTGCACAATCTCCAAAATTTTATGGGATAAAAAAATTTCCTGCCAATTCTACACAAGGTACCAATAGTGTCATTGTAGCTAAGGATAGTTCTTTTCCATGGGATTTGACTCAGGATGCTATAGGAAATTTTTATATAACTTCATTCGACCATGTAGTAAAAAGATTCCCACACAATAGTACAGAATCTACAGCGGCTACTATAGTGGCAGGAGGTAATGGTAATGGAGCTGGGTTAAATCAGCTTGATTCTCCACGTGGTATGACTATCGATGGCCAATTTAATATTTATATATCAGAGCAAGGTGGTAATTACAGAGTATCTAAATGGGCTCAGACCTTAGGTACGTTGCCTTTAACTTACACACCTATTACACCAGGCACCTACTCCGCAGATGTATACTATACCAATGGATGTAAGAAGGCGACGAGTAGTATTCCTGTTGTGGAATGCAATACGCCTGATGCCCCTACCGCTGGCATGACGCCAAGTTGTATAGCACCTGGGCAGACGATAGTGTTACCTTTTACAGTAGGTAATTTTAAAAATATGAGTGGCTTTCAATTTGAACTGGTTTTGCCGGCTGGTTCAAATCTAAAATTTGAAAGAATCGAAAACTTGGGCACCCCAGGAGTTCAATTTAATGTACTACCAAATGGAAACATGGTGGTAATATGGGATGAACCTAATGGTAATGCTTTAACACTTGCAAATGGCTTTCGTATCTTTGATGTAGTACTTACAGCCACTGGATCATTTAACGCTTCAGCTACTATCACGGGTAAAGACGTGTCATTTTTCTTGGCCCCTGATCAAAAAGAAGTGTCAGGTACCATAACAGCAACTGTAATATGTCTTACATCTAAGGTAAATCTTTCTGGTACCATCAAAACACCACTAGATAAAGGAGTGAATAATGTAAAAATAGACTTGGTAAATGGAACAGCGGTAGAAAAGTCATCTACTACTGACGCCACAGGGGCGTACAAAATAGATCAAGCATCACCTTCTACCAAAGTAGTACCTAGTAGAACTGATGATCCATCTGCAGGTATCAATGTTGCAGATGCAGCGAGGATAAGACGTCATATTTTACAATCTTCACTATTAGATAGTGATTATAAGAAGTTTGCAGCAGACGTAGACAAAAACGGAAAAATTGATGTAGCAGATGTTGCTGTCGTTAATAGAATAATTCTCAAGAAGATTTCTGTCTTTCCAAATAGTGTACCTTCATGGAGATTTATTCCATCAGGCCTTAATATCAGTGCCAATCCGAATGATGTAAATATTCCTGGTTTCATAGACTGGACATCTGGTAATGCAACAAATCTAAATTTTGTTGGCATCAAGGTAGGTGATGTAGATCATTCTGCTTCTGTTCAGTCTGATGGATTGAAGTTGCGCTCTGCGGCCACAGTGCTCAGTATTCCTGATACCACTGCTATGCCAGGACAGACTATTGTAGTACCTGTAAGAGTATCAGGAGGTGATCCTATTTCTATATTTTCTGTCAATCTACTTTTTGATACTTTAAAAATCAAATTGACAAAAGTAGAATCTTCATTATTGACAGGTTTTTCTGCGGGTAGTTTTAATATCATAGGAAATAGAGTTATCATAGCCTGGGATCATCCTCAAGGGGCTAGCGTCACGGGTACTGGTCAAATCTTGAAACTCACATTCAATGTAGTAGGAACAGCAGGACTATCTAATATAGCGATGACAGATCTGACTATATTAGATGAAAACTTTGGAGCTATACCAACGATCTTGGACGATGGGTCAGTAACAATAGGTACATCAAATACAGCAAATGTAGAAAACAACATTAAAGTATCTACATATCCCAATCCATTTATAGATGTATTAAATGTAGAAGTCGAATTAGATACTCCGGAGAAGGTGAATATCATACTTACGGATGTAGCTGGTAAGATAATCAGAAGTGTAAGTTCAAACCAAGTGTCTGGTAGTCACAACATCCAAATAAAAGATCTGGATTACAAAGGCGTTATCTTTGTAAAAGTAGAAAGTAAAAATGTAAGTAAATACTTTAAAGTCATCAAAATTTAATCTTGTAAAAAGTTTTGTATAAGAATAAGGAGCTTTCTCGAAAGAGGAGCTCCTTATTATTTTATCCCGGTTTATGAATAAGAAATCGTTGTGAAAAGACAAGATTCAATAGATCACCTGGTGCTTACTTTTCAACTTGCCATTCAGAACATACTAGGGACCTTTCAGAACATTTGTAAATTAATCTTAGGCGGATAAATATAGTTTGGTCTCATTGATTTTGGTCCAGACTTTAATAAGCCACTCGTTAGGGTTAATCTGAGGTTGTCCCGAATCTTGTGTTTAGAAAAAATCAACAATTTTTCAAGTGGACATTTTAGCTTTTGTTAATGTTGTAATCTGTTATCAGAATAAATACAGAACGGGATTGTAGTAAATTCTTACTTCCTATGCTGATCTATATTTTATAATGTCGCATAATCGGCACAATTCAGTATTAAAGTTTGTTTTAGGACAAATATGTATACGACGACGAAATAAAAAATATTTTTTTTGTATAAAAGCTTGGAAATAAGAAATGGGTGTTTACCTTTGCGGCCGCTTACGAAGGTAAGGAAATAAAGATAGTGGAGATGATGAAAAGAGAGGTGATGAATTTATTTGGATGTGACTTTTGGCTGATATTTTTTTTAATAATAATATGTTAAAAGTTTGCGTGGAATAAAAAGTGATTGTATCTTTGCGCTCCCAAACGGAACGAAGGTTCTGGAGATGGGAAAATAAATAAGAAATTTTGAATATTAAATGATGTAGCGAAGGCTGCGGAATGA
>JANMMV010000831.1:0-9907 GCA_031373565.1 Saprospiraceae bacterium | reverse complement strand
ATGGACATCTGCACTAAGGAAGTGTTTACAGTTCGACCACATGATACATTAGATACTTGTTATCGATTATTTTTGCACAATCAATTTCATTGTTTACCTGTACTTGACGAAGAAGGTAATGTCGTGGGAATTGTCACCACCTATGACTTGCTAAAAGTAGCATACGAATCCGATAACGTTGCAAAGTAAAGCTAGAACTTTGACTTTTTCGATGTAAAGTCCCATATAGAAAGACTAGTATGAGCTATCGCTTTTACAGCATATTTGACTGCAAGACGACACCAAGAACTTCCTAGATAAAAGGCAAGCCTTGTAATGCTTGATAAATCGTAAAGCTTACAAAGCCCACATACAATATAGTAACAACCCAAATTATCGACTTAGCTCGAGATGTATCTCGTATGTTATTTGTGACAAAATATCCAACTACGGGAATCAACTGTAAAGAATGGATTCCAAAAAAATGTCCGACTCTCAGATCGCCCATTATAGTACTCCAATTAAGCACTGGAAGTCCATCTTTGCCAATTTCACCACCTATATTGTGCGAATTTATCATACTCATGTAGCCACCGAAAAAACTAAAAATTACAAACAGACTAAAACCTAACTTGATTGCTAAGACAAGCGGCGCACTGATAGAGTATGTCCTCTGAAAGATAAATCTCACCGTGAGAACGAGCGTAGCAGTCGTTAACCATACTATCATGATACCCATCACAGCGTACAATATGCCATCTACCAGATTAGATTGATTAAAATGAGATAGTTTACCTCTGAACGCTTGCACAATAATTACTGCATTCTCAAAAACCATCACAACTGCCGCTAAGATAGAATACCACTTGACTTGTTTTTGATTATTTACATAAAAAAGTAGGTATGCCATTGTCCAAGCATAAATCCAAGTACTTAGGCAAAATTTTATAGGTTTTAACATTGAGTTGAGACCTAATACTTCGACTGGATTGAAAAATGAAAATAGCCCCAAAAGCATTGCGATGACTAAAAATCCAGCACCCATATAGGCCAAGACTCTATTTCTCTTGAATATATCATTAATTAAGGTCTGCAATGGTATTTGTTTTGATGGTTTTAGTGATGAAAAACAGAAGGTATCCCACTGGCCCAAACATAAATGTAAACGGCAGAATCAAGGTGTAGAGCCACCTTGAGATACCCAACTGGATAGCAGTCCTGACGATATAAGCGCCTACAAAAAGATCAAAAGCAAGATAATGCAACCACCCAGCAGCAACGGCGCTATCGTTTTGGAAAAGTGTCTTTACGTTGGCTAATGTGCTAAAACTATTAGGATCAAAACTCCCGATATCCTTTCCGATCAGGTATGCGTAAAACATCGAAAATAAAACTATCATGCCATTCATGATAATCGATTGTGTGTATTTCCAATGAGGAATTAAGATCAATAACAACCAACCTAGAAGTATAAAAGTATTGCCAAATGAAAAAATGGAAGTCGGGTTCATGATGATTACATTAAAAGGTTAAACAACACAAGATACGAGATTTTTAGGCTTAGAAGTTATCATTTTGACTTTTTACGAAGTCATTTTAGATAAAATTGTCAAAAATTTAACCATGTGTTAATATTTGGTTACTTTTGAACCTTAAGGGATTAGTAAGTAAGGGCATTTAATTAGGGAGCACTTACTTTATAAGGGTTTTAATATTATCTGATCATTTCATCTTACGCACTATGTTGAGAACGGTTATTACGGGCACTGGTTGTTATGTTCCAAATGAAGTAGTTACAAATAAGGAATTTACCAATCATGATTTTTATGGAGAAGACCATCAAAAAATAGATTCACCAGCAGAAGTGATTATTCAAAAATTCCAAGATATCACTGGTATTGCTGAGCGTAGATATGCTGGCGAAGAGTATAATACATCTGATTTGGCGTTTTTTGCGGCGGAAAAAGCCATCATCGATTCCAGAATAGACAGAGAAACATTGGACCAGATTATCGTAGCACATAACTATGGTGATATAAAAAAGGGTTCTATTCAAAGTGACGCTGTACCCGCTATTGCTTCTAGAGTAAAACAAAAATTGGGAATTCAAAATCCAGCTTGCATTGGATATGATATACTATTTGGATGTCCAGGATGGTTACAGGGTGTGATTCACTCTGATGCGTTCTTCAAGGCAGGTATCGCAAAACGTATCTTGGTCATCGGTGCAGAGACTTTATCGAGAGTGATTGATCCTAACGATAGAGATAGCATGATATTTAGTGATGGCGCAGGTGCTACTATACTTGAATACAAAGAAACCAGTACAGATGCAGGAATATTGGCATCGGCGGTTCAGTCTCACTGTGTAGACGAAGTCGGATTCATCAATTTTGGAAGATCTTATTTGCCTGACTCCGATGATAGTGTTAGATTTATAAAAATGAAAGGGCGAAAAGTCTATGAATTTGCCATGAAAAACGTTCCTGCTGCGATGAAAACCTGTCTAGACAGTGGTGGAATAGATATCATGGAGGTAAAAAAGATATTTATCCATCAAGCCAATGAGAAAATGGATGAAGCCATCGTCAAGGCACTTTATAAATTGTACGGTTATAAAGATATTCCAGCGCATGTTATGCCTATGAATATCTATAAATATGGCAACAGTTCAGTGGCGACAATACCTACGCTTTTGGACAATGTTAGGCGAGGTATTATGCCTGATCACACACTCAATAGTGGCGATATTGTATTATTTGCTTCTGTAGGTGCAGGCATGAATATCAATGCGGCTTGTTACAGGGTTTAAAAAGATAAAAGATAAAAGGTAAAGGGTGAAAGGTAAAAGGTTGAAAATTGGAAAGAGTTCTTAATTTTTGATTCAGTTAATTTCTTGAAATATTTTAGACTATGATTAGAATACTCTTAGTTTTTTTGGTTTCATTTTTTGGTCCATTTTTTATCATAGCTCAAAATGAAGAAGTTCTAGAATACGAAGTTGATACGATAGGTTCTAGTTCAGATTTTGAACTAAAAAATTTCTACAATAATTTTGATACTTGGATAAAAGCAATTGAAAAAGGTTCTCCAATTGTAAAGCCGACAAAAGAAAAAATGATAAACAACTTTATAATCTTTTCTGAAGATGGTCTGATAATGAAAGATTTAGATTTCCATTCAGTAGAAAATTGTAAAGAACAACTATTAGCAGGTTTACTGAAGAGAACAGATGGCAACAAAAATCAAAATTATTGGATATATGTTGGTATGGAAAGTCAGGTCAACAAGAAAGAATTAACTACTATTTTAAAATTCCTAAAGAATCAAAAAATTCAATATCTATTTGCCCAGGAAGAAGAAATTATATCTTCGACAGTAAATAAATAACTTACACTCACTTAGCTTCATTAAACTCAACACTATATCCATCGGGGTCAGTGATATAGATTTGCCAGATACCATCAAAACGTTGCTGTCTTAAATATTTGACATTGAGCGCTTTGAGATGTACTTCGACGGCATCTGCATTTGTAACCGTCATCGAAAAATGACAATGATTAGGATCATTATTAGTAACTGCTTCTCTTCGATCTGCTAAAAGATGCAGCTCTTGGCCTTCGGCGATTCTGAACCATGATCTGATCGCTTGCAAATGTTTTGGTACAGGAATGACAGCCAATCCCACTGTATCACGATAAAATATTGTGCTTTTTTCGATGTCCTTGACCGTCAATGCCACGTGGTTGTAACCCGTGATGGTGATCTGCCCTACAGAAAGAGAAGTGAAACAAGTCCACATAAATAAAACAAAAAAGTAACGCATGATGCTAAAATTTGAAAGTAAGGTAATGATTATTATTGGTTAAGGGTGAAAGGAGATAGGGAATGCCATGCTTTTGCAATTATTGGTAACTTTTAGGTACACGATTATGCATAATTTCTTTCTCTTCCCAAAATTTTTATCTACCTTTGCGCCCCGTAGCAAGGAAAACAAATATTCCTTTTGCACATAAATCATGGCAAAATATATCTTCGTTACGGGAGGAGTGACTTCGTCGCTCGGCAAAGGCATCATTGCAGCCTCTCTAGCTAAACTTTTACAATCACGTGGACTCTCTGTGGCAATACAGAAATTTGATCCTTATATCAATGTTGATCCTGGCACACTCAATCCATACGAGCATGGTGAATGTTATGTTACTGATGACGGAGCAGAAACCGATCTTGATCTCGGACATTACGAACGTTTTCTAAACGTACCTACTTCCCAAGCTAACAATATTACTACCGGTCGTATCTATCAGACGGTCATCAATAAAGAACGCGAAGGTGTATACCTAGGTAAAACCGTACAGGTAATACCTCATATCACTGATGAGATCAAATATCGAGCGAAACTGCTAGCTGCGGGTGGTAAATACGATATTATTATCACTGAGATAGGCGGTACTGTAGGAGATATCGAGTCATTACCTTTTCTAGAAGCCCTTCGTCAACTTCGACGTGAAGTCGGCAAAGAGAACTGTGTCGTTATTCATTTGACATTGATTCCTTACCTAAAAGCAGCAAAAGAACTCAAAACCAAACCAACTCAGCACTCCGTTAAAGAACTCCTCCAAGTAGGCATCCAGCCAGATATTTTGGTATGCAGAACTGAGCACCACTTGCCGCAAGAATTGCGCGAAAAATTAGCATTATTCTGCAATGTGGAAGAGAAATCTGTTATCGAAGCAATAGACGCGGATACAATTTATGATGTGCCGCTCCTTATGCTAAAAGAAAAATTGGATAAAACAGTTCTTAAAAAGTTAAATATAAAATCTGCCCCTGAACCTAATCTTGCAAGCTGGAAGGAATTCCTAGGTAAATTAAAGAACCCTACTCGGGAAGTAAATATTGCTCTTGTTGGTAAATACAATGAGCTTCAAGACGCATACAAATCTATATATGAAGCATTTATTCATGCCGGCGCGGTCAACGAATGCAAAGTAAACGTAATCCCCATTCATTCTGAAACGTTAGATGGTGGTGATGTGGCTGCTAAGTTAGCAGGTATGGACGGCGTCCTTGTAGCACCGGGATTTGGAGAGCGAGGCATAGCAGGTAAACTTGAGGCTATAAGATATGTCAGAGAGAACAAAATTCCTTTTTTCGGTATATGCCTAGGCATGCAATGTGCGCTTGTAGAATATGCACGAAATGTTCTTAAAATCAAAGCAGCTAATTCTACAGAAGTAGATCCTAAGACCAAGGAACCTATTATTGATCTCATGGCAGATCAGAAAAAGATCACAGCCAAAGGTGGCACAATGCGTCTGGGTTCATATGCATGTAAACTTCAGAAAGGAAGCCTCTCCGCCAAAGCATATGGCAAGACCGATATTAATGAGCGCCATCGTCATCGTTATGAATTCAATAATAAATACTTTGCTGCAATAGAAGAATCTGGCTTGTTACCTGTAGGAATTAATCCTGATTCTGGCCTGGTCGAGGTCGTAGAATTGCGAGATCATCCTTATTTCGTAGGTGTTCAATATCATCCAGAGCTAAAGAGCACCGTTGAGAATCCACATCCACTATTTGTTAGTTTTATCAAGGCGGCCTTACAACATAAATCATAAGGAGCAATGGCCAAGCTATCAATGGAAGAACTAGGCAGAGAGGATATCGCGATTTTTAAAGAAAAAGAAAAAATTCCGGTGGTCGCCATCCTTGACAACGTGCGTTCTGCGCTCAATGTTGGATCCGTATTTAGGACAGCGGATGCTTTTGCGATAGAGTCAATATCATTATGTGGGATTACCGCGACACCACCTAACCGAGAGATTACAAAGACGGCTATAGGTGCTACTGAATCCGTTGCTTGGACCTACTTTGAAGATACCTTATTAGCGATAGAAGCGTATCGCACAAAGGGATACAAAGTCTATGCTATCGAGCAAACGGATGATAGTTATTCGCTGCTGAATATTAATTTTACTAAGCAGAAAATCGCGGTAGTTTTTGGCAATGAAGTCGATGGCGTTAGCGACGAAGTTTTAAAAAAAGTGGACGGATGCATTGAAATACCCCAATTCGGCACCAAACATTCACTCAATGTCAGCGTCTGTGCTGGAATTGTTTTGTGGGAATTGACAAAAAATAGATCAGTATAATCTTTACCAAATAGCTGATTTCGAATAACATTTTCAAAAAAAAGGTTGGAAATTTGTCAAAATAGAATGATTGCCTATATTTGGCTAAAATATAGCTTTAATGTCAAATCAACCACTTCAAATTTTATGTATTTCTCGTTTTTTTAAAGGAGGCGATTTTATGCGAGCCGCGCACCAAGCTGGACACAATGTATATCTTTTGAGCTCATCTAAATTTGAACATGAAGACTGGCCTTGGGAATGCATAACCGATGCATTCTACATGGTAGAAGATGAAAAATCACAATGGAATAAAGATCATCTTATAGGTGGTCTAGCCCATAAAATGAGGACGACGAAGTTTGACATTTTAGTAGCATTAGATGATTTTGATGTAGAGCATGTTGCTTTTTTAAGAGAATATTTCAGAATCCCTGGTATGGGCGAGACTACGGCGAGATACTTTCGCGATAAGCTAGCAATGCGTATTAAGGCCCATTCAGAAGGTATCCCTTGCCCACCGTTTACGGCCTTATTTCATGATGAAGATATTCACCATTTTGCGGAGACAGTACCTGCGCCATGGCTTATCAAGCCAAGAATGCAAGCTTCAGCAACTGGTATCAAAAAAGTACATAATAAAGAGCAATTATGGGAAGAACTCAATGCTTTAGGTGGTGATCGACATGAATACTTACTAGAGCGTTTTGCCCCTGGCGATGTGTACCATGTAGATTCGTTGACCTACGGTGGAAAAGTTATTTTCTCACGTGTAAGTAAATACCTAGATACGCCGTTGGAAGTGGCACATGGTGGTGGCATATTTAGATCACAAACTATCCCTTTAGGTAGCACTGATGAGAAAGCGCTATTAGCACTTAATGAGAAAGTAATGAATGGTTTCGGAATGCAATATAGCGCTTCTCATAGTGAGTTTATCAAAGGGCATGCAACAGGTGAATACTATTTCTTGGAGACCGCCTCCCGTGTAGGTGGAGCCAATCTTGCCGAAATGGTTGAGATCGCCTCAGGCATTAACTTATGGGCGGAATGGGCTCGTATCGAAATCGCCGTAAAAACTGGAAAAGCATATAAACTGCCTAAAGTTGAAAAGCAGCACGCAGGCATTATCGTATCGCTATGTAGATATGAATGGCCAGATGTTTCCTCTTTTGTTGATAGTGAGATCGTATGGCGGATGTACAAAAAATACCATTTAGGGTTGATCGTAAAATCTAAAGACGATAAACATGTTCGTACTCTATTAGATCAATTTTGCGAGAAGGTCAAAGATGAATTCCACGCTAGCTTACCTGCTCCCGACAGACCTAGTAGTTAGTAATCGTAGTAAAGTAAAATTTGAATACTTTGTTAGAACATTAATAATATCATTGCTTAGGACTGAAATACTATAGATAGTTCTATTGCTTCAAACAACTTTGGTCTTTGCCCAACATCATCTGTTTTGCACAAGTTACTGCGATCCTAGAAAAAGAAAATCTGGACTCCATTAAAAAGTCAAAGTAAAATAGAAAGAGCACTTGAGTCACATCTGATCAATGATTCTTTCGATGATCATTTTAATGATACGGCTTCTAGATTCAGCTTCATTTTCGTAATATATCCTAATTTCATCAAGACTCATCATACCAAGTGTAACTCCTATGAGGATATTACGAAGAGACAAATCCTTTTGGATGACGTTTCTTACATAAAGATTTCGATCATCGACTGCCATCTTACCCAAATCAACCGCTCGTTTGTAGATATGTCCATTGAATATCGCACAAAGCACTTCGGACTGAAATTTCAATATTGGCCTGATGGTAATATTTTGGAACGTAGCATTTGCGTTCATTTCTTTTGACAAATCTATCCTATCAATTGTAGGTCTCAATGACTTTAAATCTAAATCTCTATTCATTTCAAGCTAACAATAATAAATTGATATCGTTCACATCCCATTACCTGACCTAGTACTGAGTTGAAAACAAGCCTATTGCAGGCGCTTCAAAAGTAAGCAGCAAGATCTAATCAGTCATTGAAATTATGTGAGAGAACCCTTGTTTCCAGAAATATCAGGGTTTCATACTTAAATTAGAATTCCAAAAAGATAGGTTTAAGTTCGTTAGTTTTGCATAAGTTACCGTGCTCCTTGTAAAGAAAACTTGAAATGATCTTAATTGTAATCCTTACTAAACATAGCATTCCACAAAATAATGCATCTTTGCAGATTAGTGATATAATAGATCTAAAGCTGAATTTACAAGAAATATATAATTCCCACAAAGACGAGGTCTACAATCTAGCATTGCACTATGTTCAGAATATAGAAGATGCGCAAGAAATAACTCAAGACGTATTTGTAGCTGTACATCAGTCATATAGTTCGTTTCGACATGGATCTTCTCTTAGAACCTGGGTATATAGGATAGCCATCAATAAGAGCATTGATTTTCTAAAGGCTAAGCAGCGTAAAAACCGCTTTGTTTTCGTTACATCCTTATTTTTTGAAAATAGCAATGATTTGAAGCATAATCCAATTGAAAATAACCACCCTGGTGTCATGTTGGAAGACAAAGAAGCTTTGAATGCATTGTTTATAAAAATCAATCAATTGCCAGATAATCAAAAAACAGCATTGATACTCCATAAAATAGAGCAAAAAACGCAAGATGAAGTAGCAGAAATTATGAACCTAAGCCCAAAAGCTGTAGAATCCTTAGTACAAAGAGCGAAGTCATCTCTTTCAAAAAATATTAAACAAAGCGAAGGATAGTCTTCAAATTGTCGTCTAATCTATTATAAATGTACAATGAATATAGATATTTTAAGTAAGGTAAGAAAAACAGAAGCACCGCCATTTCTTTATACAAGGATCGAGCAGCGTCTTGCAAATTTAAGTAATAATACGATGCCAAAAAATGTGGTTTGGGCATTAAGTGTTGCTTTTGCTATCCTTTTGTTTACTAATATTTACGTCTTAAAAACTTATTCGACTGATCCATATAAAACTGAAAGTTTAGCCGAAAGCATCTATTTATTAGATAATAATATGCTATACAAATGAACAAGATAAGACTTCTTACAATGGCTTCTATTGGTCTGCTCCTTGTAAACATATTTTTAATATGGTTTACTATTGGCAAAAAAAGACCCGAAGAAAGAAGAGCGGGGCCTAAAAACATCATAATAAAAAAATTGCATTTTGACGAAAATCAAGTGAAGGATTATGAAATTCTGATTAAGGCTCATCGGTCTAATATAGAGTCTTCTAATAGTCAAATGAAAATACTCAAAAATCATTTATTTGCCACATTAAAAGGGCAAAATCAACATATTGATCGTGACTCGCTTATCAATGAAATTGGAAAACTTCAAATCAAACTTGAAAATATTCACTATGACCATTTTATAGAGATCAAAAAATTATGCAAGCCTAATCAATTATCAGACTATGATTTACTTTGTGATGAATTAGGTAAATTATTTGTTGATCAAATGCCTAGGAATGGGGGACGGTAATAAGTATCTGGTATACATCTTGGCTTTTATATCATTGAGTATGTACGCTCAAAACAACCACATTGACTTATCTTTTGGTGCAAAATATGGCGATTCTTCTTTTTGTTTATCTGATTCTACATTTCGTCCTGATGAAGAGTCAAAATTAGAGATCGGGCACTTAAAATTTTACATTTCAAATGTCCGATTTCTAAAAGATAATCAAGTTGTCCTGAAAGAAGAAAATCGTTGCCACTTAATAGATATAAGCATCAAAAATCCATTTT
>JANMMV010000807.1:0-2167 GCA_031373565.1 Saprospiraceae bacterium | reverse complement strand
GTATATTTTATTGACTTTAGTATTGTCAGGTGCCGTCAATTACAAAGATTTTGAAAATGTAGGAGACCCTCTTGCTTTCATCTTTGAAGAACAAAATCTCAATATCGGTTGGATGCAATTACTAGTTGCGATTTGTGCTGTGGTGGCAATGACAAGTGTTATGCTGGTTTTCCAAATGGGACAACCACGTATTTGGATGAGCATCAGCAGAGATGGATTATTACCTAAAGTGTTTCAAAAAATTCACCCTAAGTTTCATACACCTTCCTTTGCAACGATACTAACAGGTTTTGTGGTTGGTATTCCTATACTTTTTACGGATAAGACCTTTGTGCTAGATTTTACTAGTATTGCCACATTGTTTGCCTTTGTGTTAGTTTGCGGTGGTGTTTTGCTGATTCCCAGACGTTCAAAGGGGAGTGCCGAAGGATTCATTATGCCTTACATCAATGGTAAGTATTTCTTTGCTGCTGTCGTGCTGGGTACGATGGCACTCTTTAGCATATTCACACCGGGGTACTTCGGAAAATTATTTGATTTCTCAAAAGTAGATGTCAATCAAACATGGCAAATATCTACCATCATCTTCTGGATCATTTGTATCATCTTAGCTATCTTTGCTTACATTCGTGAGTGGTCGATGATACCGCTCATGGGATTGGTCACTTGCTTGTATCTGCTCACAGGAATGACATTGAGTAATTGGCTATGGTTTACAGCATGGTTAATGTTAGGGTTGGTATTATATTTTTCATACGGATATAAGCACAGTAAGCTAGCGCCCAGGGATTAGGAAAAGTTAAGTCATAATATGAATAATGGGCGATGCCCACTTTCCTGAAATTTAAGCGCTTTTGCCTAGACGCAAAATGCGTCTCATAATGCCACAATTTTCAAACTCAACTACAAAACCACAGATGAAAAAAGGAAATTAAATAGCATTAGTTACCTTTTCGTGGTGGGGGCATCAGTGTATGTAAAGTGACATGCCCTAATTCGACCCACGCCAATATAAATGAAGAAAGACTTGATTATCAATTGACTATCAAGGCATCCTCTGATGCGAGAAGGGACTTTGTGCCACAACATTTTGTTAAGACTAATTCTAAATAAAAATAATCCCTACCTTTGTGGCATGGATTTCATCAACACATTTATTTCCCTGAACATCAGCATCAATCCACATTTTGATCATTCATTTTGTTCAACTACGCACGATGAAGTATCTATCTTCTTGACTTTAGGACTAATTGCTGAAGACTGCTTGTTTGATACTGATGGCAATAATTATGAATTTAAAATCAAAATATCAAAATCATACTTGGAAAAGTATCATGAAGAGTTGCACTTAAATATTGTAAAACAGGATATATGCTGTAACATACAGACTAAGCTGCTGGAAATACTAAATTGTAATCTAACCGGCATCCACAGAAAAATATTTATAGAAAGCCAAATATTGTATCTGCTATATCAATCACAGAAGAATAACTTAATACTTCAACCCAATTGTGATAACTGTCTGATAATAAATAAGCCTAATGGGATAGATAAAATTCATAAAGCAAAAAAATTTATATTGAAAAATCTTTCTGAAAACATTACTATTCCAATAATAGCCAGTAATACTGGCACAAATCAATGCTACTTAAAAAAAGGATTTAAAGAGGTGTATCATCAGACAATCTTTGAATTTATCCAGGAAAACAGAATGGTAAAAGCAAAACATCTGCTTCAACTTGAAAATCCCGTGATTACTGAGATTGCCCATTGTGTGGGATATTCATCATTAAGTAGTTTTAGCCAAGCTTATAAACACTATTTTGGTGTTTCTCCTTCAGAGCATGTAAAAACTCTTTTTCCCAAAAACTAAATATCTTTTCCTCTTTAATAAAACCGATCTCGCCAATCATGTGGACTTTTGTCCCATTATTTAAAATAAGTCTAAATAAAATGAATAAGGTTTTAGTATTATTCATGTTGCTTTTAAACATGACAACATTCGCGCAGATCATCGATAATGACACCTTGAAAAGCAGAGAACTTTTAACTGTCACGATAGTAGGCGACCGAGCAAAAGCAATACCAGGCTCTGGTCAGTATATCAGTAGCCAAAAACTGGAAAAACTCAATCAATCGAATCTAAATAATGTACTTCGCACCATTC
>JANMMV010000786.1:0-5951 GCA_031373565.1 Saprospiraceae bacterium | reverse complement strand
CCCCTGCATAAAGAGAAGTAGTCATATCAGCTATGAGACTGGGGTTTTGACTTTTACCGCTTTTTTCGAACAATTTTATTACATCTTTATTCTTGCCTGCAAAACGTAGTGCCTTCATTTGAGCATAAAGGCATCGATATTTTAACCATTTTTTTGAAGTTTGTACAGAGATGGTCGATAATTCATCGACAGCTTGTATCAACTTAGGCACATCAGCAGGTTTATCATCCGTATTGTCCCACATGTCCAATACCTGCGCATCAAGTGTGTCTATCCTTCTTATGACTTCGAGATAATGAATGACATCATCCATTTTTAGAGATCTTAGACTTTTGTCAAATGCTTTGCTATTTCCATATAAACCTGCTCCGATGGTTTCTTTTTTGACTTTTTTGTCCAATGAAGTATACCATACTTCGATATTCAAACTATCTGTATTACTTCTAACTGTACCATATCCAGTATCAAAAGCATCATATGAAAAATATAAATTTGGAGTGTAGAAATATGGTTGAGTTCCCGCGGGTTTTTCTGCTATTTCGGGATAGAAAAGCGATCTATGGACATTGTAGTAATAGTCAGCGCAAGCGATGCTAACACTTAGTGCCATTATGGTGGCTAATACCTTTACAGGACTTCTCATCGTTGATTATTTTGTTTGTGAATGTATGTCGAAATATATGACATTTAAAGTATCTGAGTGATTGAATCGTGCGATTTTGCGAAAATATTTACCAAATGATTTTTTGTTTGGCGTTTCGACTCTGATCTGGTCCCCTTCACTGATATGCGTATTGTGGATCGTCGTATCTCGCACGCATACATAGGTGTATGCCCGATTATGTACGAAATTATTAATATCCTTTGGATCAAAAAAGTGCGGCTCACGGATGACGCCAGCATATTTTTTGTTAGTAAAGACTGCAACTTGGCGGTATAACGGCAGCGCGACATCTAGCATTAAGGGATAGCTTGAGACATTGTTTAGATAACTATCAATAATATTTGGATCAAAAATAGAGTTGACGGTTTTATAATCTCGCAAAGCAGCCATATTATATAGCATCAATGCACCACGATCCACAGGTGGCACGCCAGTTGTATGTTGAAACTTTAACTGATGTAGTCGTACGGTTGCGCTCAATACCTGGCCATAGACTAGCTTAGATTTTATACTTTGTAGTAAGTCAAAATACCTATCTTTTGTCGTAGTAGTCCAGTCGCAATCGATCTGAAGTTCTTTGAAGTTTTGAGTTTTGGATGAAGCGAATGCGACAATATTTTCAGCAAGTGTATCAATAGACCTAGAATGTAGTCCTTCAATCGTCCTATTTGTAATGTATATTACTGGGATGATGGGAATAGTTGGATCTGTTTGCCATTGGATGGGTGACAACGGCTTCGGTTTGCCATCTATAAGGTCAATGTCGGTGATGCGGACATACAGCTTTTTAACTGATCGCAAGTGTGGCAAAATATCCGATTCTTGATATGTCGTTTTCCAATAATAGTAGGAAGTTGTGGTATGGATACCTGATGATTGGCACCCTAACATTAAGAAACTACATATGAAATGGACTATTACTTTCTTCACAAGTGAAAAGTAAGCAATTAATGATTAGTGAAGATTATTTTGGATTTATTTTTTGAAATCATTTTTTGAAATAATGGTGGCAGTCGCTAATAATTATTTGAAATAAGGACAAACACTCTGACCAATATCTCGCTTTATCGCAGTAACTATGCCAATCAAAACACTATATTTGATCAACATATTGAGAAAAAGTATATATATCTTGCTTTTTTGCACTAATCTGAATCTGTTTTAATACTTTTGACCTTTAAATAAACTTTCAATTAATAAACCAGAATGGCTGTTGATGTTATTTTAGGTCTCCAATGGGGAGACGAAGGCAAGGGAAAAATCGTAGATTACCTAGCCGACAAGTATGATCTCGTTTGTAGATTTCAAGGTGGACCCAACGCGGGCCATACCATCAAGTTCGATGGCAAAAAATATGTGCTGCACACGATACCTTCGGGGATTCTTCGTCCGAGCATTACAAATATCATCGGAAATGGTGTTGTCCTCGATCCGATCACAATGGTCAAGGAGATGGAAGCACTTACAGATTCGGGTATAGAATTTGCTTCTAGATTGTACATTTCGCGCAAAGCGCACCTTATACTTCCTACACACAGATATCTAGATGCCGCTTCAGAAGCATCCAAAGGCATTAGCAAGATCGGATCAACTCTCAAAGGGATCGGGCCAACTTATATGGACAAAACTGGTCGTAATGGCCTGCGAGTAGGTGATCTAGAAAGTGCTGATTTTGATGCCAAGTATCGCGCGATTAAAGAGAAACATCTTGGATTATTACAATTATATCCTGAAGTAGCTTTTGATTTGGATGGTGAAGAAACTCGCTTTTTCGAATGTATTGAGATCATCAAGAAACTCAAATTTATCAATAGCGAGTACGTCGTTAACGAAGCTATAGCGAGTGGCAAACGTATCTTAGCGGAAGGGGCACAAGGGTCTATGTTGGATATAGATTTCGGTACATACCCATTTGTTACTTCTTCCAATACGATTAGTGCTGGTGTGTGTAGCGGACTCGGTATTGCGCCTAATAAGATCCGTGAAGTTATTGGCATAGCAAAGGCTTACTGCACAAGGGTAGGTTCTGGTCCATTTCCAACGGAACTCGACAACGAAACTGGCGAAAAATTGCGTCGTATTGGTTCAGAGTTTGGTGCTACCACTGGACGTCCACGTAGATGTGGATGGATAGATATTCCACAGCTAGCATATACGATTATGCTCAATGGTGTCACACAAGTTATCATCACCAAAATGGATATTCTTGACGAATTCGAAACAATAGAAGTCGCCACCGCATATGGCTATGACGGGATTATATCCACTGAATTGCCTTTTGATATAGTAGATAAAGTGATCGCACCGCAGTACAAGCAATATGAAGGATGGCATCAATCACTAGAAGGTTTTACCACTTTTGACTCGATGCCAGAAAAAGCTAAGTCTTATGTCCGCTCGTTGGAAAGTCATCTTGGGACTAAGATTTCAATGATATCAACTGGACCAGAAAGAGAGAAACTATATAACGTGCACTAACGTTATGCTATTTCAGTGCGCTTACTGGAAAATTTTTCTTTTACTAATCATTCATTCATCACACTAATTGATCAAACTAATGCGCGATAAATTTATTCAAGAGATATCAACTGCCTATACTTTCGCTGGTGACTCCATTGTTTTGGGTGCCGCCAAATATGAAGGTGAAGTTTTGGCAAATAACTATATCAAAGTACCTCTCAAGACACTTAATCGTCATGGCCTTATCGCTGGTGCAACGGGGACAGGTAAGACAAAAACGTTGCAACTGATCATCGAACAACTTTCTGCCAAAGGGGTACCTAGTCTTGTGATGGACATTAAAGGTGATTTGTCTGGTGTAGCCGTCCCAGGATCTCCTAATCCAAAGATCGATGATCGACACAAGCAGCTCGGACTAACGTGGACGGCTATGGGTAGTCCAGTAGAGTTTCTGAGTTTATCAAGTGATGTCGGTGCAAGATTGAGATCAACAGTAACAGAATTTGGTCCGGTATTATTTTCTAAGATTCTTGAACTCAACGAAACGCAATCGAGCGTGATATCGCTGGTCTTTAAGTTTTGCGATGATAATGGCTTAGCTCTACTAGATCTTGATGATGTCAAAAAAGCCCTCAACTATGTAAGCAATGAAGGCAAAGACGCTATCACGGCTGAATATGGTGCTGTGTCGCCTGCTACGATAGGAACGATCTTGCGTAAAGTCATAGAGTTGGAGCAGCAGGGTGCAGATTTGTTCTTTGGAGAGCGCTCATTTGACGTAGATGATTTGACTAGGCTAGATGAGAATGGTCGTGGTTACATATCCATACTCAGAGTCACTGATATTCAGGATAAGCCAAAATTATTCTCTACCTTTATGTTGCAATTATTGGCAGAAATCTATGCAACCTTTCCAGAGGAAGGCGACATGGATCAACCGAAGCTTGTCATTTTTATAGATGAAGCCCACTTGATTTTTAACGAAGCTTCCAAGGCGTTACTTAATCAGATAGAAACGATCGTTAAATTGATACGCTCAAAAGGCGTCGGCATCTTTTTTGTTACCCAAAATCCACAAGATGTTCCCAATGCCGTACTTAGCCAGTTAGGGCTCAAAATACAACATGCTTTGAGAGCCTTTACAGCAAAAGATAGGAAAGACATCAAGCTTACCGCAGAAAATTATCCGCTTACTGATTACTATCAGGTTGACCAATTGCTGACAGAGTTAGGTATTGGTGAGGCTATAGTTGCTGCCCTTAACGAGAAGGGTGTCCCTACACCATTGGTTCACTGCTATCTTCGTGCGCCTCAATCGCGAATGGACGTTCTTGCTTCAGGAGAAATCTCAGATATTATGTCTCGCAGTCGTATCAAACACAAATACGATGAACTGATCAATCGCGAGAGTGCGTATGAAATTTTGAGTGGTAAAATAGAAGCCGCTCAATCATCAGAGCAACAAATAAAAATGGAGCAACAGCGTGAGAAAGAATATCATTCATCTCCCAGCCGTAGAGAAGAAAAAAGTACCTTTGAAAAAGTACTCGCAAGTCCAGTGGCAAAGCAAGTAGGTCGCACAGTTGCTCAATCAATGGTACGTGGATTGCTCGGTGTTTTAGGGATTAAATCCACTGCTACTAGAAGTACAGCAAGGAAGACCGGATGGTGGTAATTGATGAGAATTTCAATTTTGTTTTCGATAAGTAGTAATGGGATGTTTAGTTAATATAATTTCGTTAGTGAAGGGGTATGAGCTAGTGCTGTAATGTCTGTGCTCACAACTTTTTCAATACATTTGCATTTTTCCAATTTATAAAAATGGTGGGATCCCCAAACCGGTTTTAATAATATCACATATGTCAGAAAGCAAAAATATGCACGACAAAAAGAGAGAGCACCCTGCTGAAAAAACTAGGCTCCATCCCAGTAATAGACATAGAGAACGATACGATTTTAGTATTTTGATCAAATCTCTACCTTCCTTGGCATCTTTTGTAACACCCAATAGATATGGTGACGATTCTATTGACTTCGCAGATCCGAAGGCAGTTCGTGCGCTCAATGCGGCACTACTGACGCATTATTATGGCATCAGTCATTGGCAAATTCCTGAAGGATACCTTTGCCCGCCCATTCCAGGCCGAGCAGATTATATTCATCATATGGCGACATTTTTATCACAGAAAAACTTTGGCAAAATTCCGAAAGGTGACAAGGTAATTGTACTGGACATCGGAATTGGAGCTAGTTGTATATATCCTATTATTGGTTCCAAAGAATACGGCTGGTCTTTTATCGGAAGCGATGTGGATGCCGATGCCATTGCTTCAGCACAAACCATAATAGATCAGAATGAGATCATCAAAGACAAAGTAGAATTGCGACTTCAAACCAGTTCGACAAATATCTTCAAGAACATCATCAATCGTAATGAATACATAGACTTTACGATATGCAATCCACCTTTTCATGCCTCAGTGGAAGATGCCCAATCGGGAACATTGCGTAAGTTGAAAAATCTTAGTAACATCAAATCGCCTACACCTGTTTTGAATTTTGGTGGACAGGAATCGGAACTTATCTATGAAGGCGGAGAAGAGCAATTTGTCCAATATATGATCCATGAAAGCAAGCATTTTGAATCGCAAGTTTGTTGGTTCTCGACACTTATTTCAAAACAATCTAATCTACGCCGGGCAGAATTAGCATTAAACAAGATCGGTGCTGCCGAAACTAGGGTCATACCGATGGGACAGGGCAACAAAACAAGTCGTATCCTAACTTGGACATTTATGAAGCCAAACCAGCTCAAAGAATGGTCGAC
>JANMMV010000771.1:0-6383 GCA_031373565.1 Saprospiraceae bacterium | reverse complement strand
GGCTTCAAAAAAGTATCTGCCGCCTGCACAAGGCAAAAGTCAAGAAAAAGTGAAATCTCAAACTACAGTTAGCGACAGATTTCTTTTGCCCCATAACCTAATATCTGGGTTATAGTGTAATAAGATATGCGCCACAATTTTTCGCGATGAAGCGTGTTGTATCAACTTATGGCTAAACTACATCCATTTACCCTGCCCCAAAGGGGCCGTATTTCATAACATGATGCAACGCGCCATGTGTAATAAATAACATTGGTGAAGCCCTGAAGGGGCGAAATTAGATTTTTAATTGCGCTCCTTCACGAACCTATTAGCTAAATTGATGTTGATGTAAGTAATATTTTATCACAACTTTTACTAACAATAAAATTCAAAATACCATGGCTTTTACTCTTCCAGAACTAGGTTACGCGTACGACGCTCTCGAACCACATTTTGATGCGCGGACGATGGAGATACATCATACTAAACATCACGCTGCGTATACAACCAATCTCAACAATGCGATAGCAGGTACTCCACTTGAAAGCCAGGACATAGATACCATCTTACATGGTCTTGACCTTACTAATAATGCTGTTCGTAACAATGGTGGTGGTTTTTGGAATCACAATCTATTTTGGGAAGTCATTGCACCGACTGATAGAGGCGTTTTATCAGGTGATTTGCAGGATGCCATTATCAAAGCTTACGGTAGTGTTGATACGTTCAAAGAGAAATTTGCTGCTGCGGCTATGACAAGATTTGGTTCGGGCTGGGCATGGTTGTGCACACACAAGGACGGAACAGTAGAAATCTGCAGTACACCTAATCAAGACAACCCACTCATGCCCGACATCGGCTGTGGCGGTACGCCGATCTTAGGCCTTGACGTATGGGAGCATGCTTATTATTTGCACTACCAAAACAGAAGGGTAGACTACATCGGAGCGTTCTGGAACGTCGTCAATTGGAACGTTGTAGAGGGCAAGTACGCCGCAGCGATTAAATAAAGTATATCCGTAACATAGAAATAGTTATAAAAAAGGGTTGATTCGCGCATGTGAATCAACCCTTTTTTTATGTTACAAATGTAGATCTGTGCCCTATTGCAACTTAATCACTCTATTTGTAAATTCTTGATTGGCAACTTTGCATTTGACAATGTAGACACCCGGTGGAACTCTCTCAAATTGCGAAATAGCGATATTGTTTCTTCCTGTCTGAACCGATACATTCTCTGTAAAAATGATCTGACCATAAGAGTCAAAAACATAAAGGTTGGCTTCTGTATCAGTGGAAGATATAAACGAAACGTTGATGCTATTGGTAAAAGGATTTGGGAAATAATGTGGTTGTTCAACGACTGGAAGTGCTCTAAATCCAATACCACTACCATTGCCATTACCTGTCGCCAAGCTAAAGCCACCGACTTCGACGCAAACACCTTCGTCACCTATGATGGCTTCAATGATGGTGAAATTTTGAGACGATCCACCGCCTGACGTTAATGTATAACCGATGTATCCTATCATACCATATCCATCTGTTGTCATTTTATGAAGTACAAAGTGTTTGGTTTTTTTAACCATGTTAACTTTGATGATCTGACCCGTGGAGTCATAAGTAATGAAAAAGCCCGTTCGTAAAGTATCTGCGACATAAGTACTGTCATTGATTACAATCGTACCATTAAAGTCTCCCCCTACAACGATTTGCTTGGACTTCGTGATCACAATATCCCTAACCGTCATCACAGGTGGTAATGGCTTAGACCATTTGCTTATTGGGCTTACATATACAATCTCAGGGGCAGTATTGGGCACGTAAGCATAGAGATTTTTAGTTTTTACTTTGATGCCGCTGCATTCTGAAAATAATTTGGTAACCCCTGTCTTCCATGTCCATGGTTGTGAATATACCTCTTGTCCTGTCAATACATTGTATCCTTTTAACCACCATAGTTGCCCAGGATAAGAATAGCCCAAGTTAAACAGGGTATCAGAAGTAGCGTACTCCATCACATCTACGATTTGGAAATTCTCTTGCCATGTTTCCCAAATGACCTGACGGGTGATGTAATCAAACTTGATCGTTTTTGTTCGGTGTAGGTCCATCTTGTCAGCACCTACAATATAGATATACCGTGTGCCTCCAAATCTAACAGAATGTACATCAATCTCCGATAAGGTAATGCTCAAAAATGAATCAATGGTGATTTGCGTTGATGGTTCGATCCAGCTGGAATACATTTTAGTGTCCGTAACAAATCTATTGTAGAAAGAGCAGAATTTGCCAGTGTGTTCAGAGTATGTAATGTCGATGGATACTTCATCACATATGTCTGTTGCACAATCGATCACGATCTCGTCAGAGTATACATCATTACAGCCATCTTTACTTGCAAGTACTCTATACGTACCATTGACCGCTGGTTGATAACTTTCTGAGATTGTAGCCAAATTTGTCCAAGTATTGTTACTTTCTTTGAATTGGATTGATAAATTAAGTTGATTTGGATTGACAATAAATAAAACACAATCGTTTTGGTCCAAATATGGTTCAATCATAGTGGTATCACACTCAATTTTCGGATCATAGACGAATTTTTTAATAAAAGAGCAACTATCAACAATTACCTCTGATGGAATGTCACTGTAGGATATTGTATCACTATAGGTGCCATAATAAAGACCGCTTTCGTCGCTACCTGGGGTAAATCCTTTTATGTACTCTTTTCTATCAGTATACAACGGCGTATTTGATAATATCGTACCCTCTCGATCCAAAACAGTTATGATACCATTTTGAAACCCGTAATTCTCAATAATTTTATTATCTATTTCAATATCATGGTTAAATTCACTCAACAATAGTAAACGACCTTCTTTGGATTTCTTAATATCTACAATTTTTATGTTTTTATCAATGTTCAAAGAACGCTTTGCTCCTGTCTTGGTATTCATTAAATAAACTGAATCAATGTTTGACTTTACTAAGACTATTGAGTCAATAGGGAGCACTAACTGAAACTCTGTTAGATTTTCAATCAGTAATTCAGTGGAAACAAGCGAATTGGTTGATGAATAAGTATTGGCGACATAATTATTATTGCCGTCCACACCAAATATTATTTTATTATCTCCTTTTGAAAAGATTTTACCATTACTTAAATAATCTAAGGACGTTGTCTGATTGAAATTTGTAGATGCACTTGTAATCTCTAAACCATTATCTTCCACTAAGAGATGGCATTCACCTTTTGCATCTATATCAGAACCCATAACGTCGCCTTCAAAATCATTTACTTCAAATTTAGGTGTCGGGAAATCAAGCGCATTTATATTTCCAGCACTAGATACTATCAATGTGGACTTATCGCCTACGGTGTTTTTGTATGTAACGACATATTCGTTATTGAAGTGAGAAAACGAAATACTCTGGATATTGGAACTACAATTGAAATAAATAGGTGGTCCATCAATAATGCCCGCTTTTGTAAAATCCTTTATTACAACATCTTCACATCCATTGTCAAAGACGATGTTTATTTTGTACTTTCTTCCAGATAATAGACTGAACCAAGGAGTATTCAATTGTATGGCATAATCCCTCGCACCGTGTTCCATAACAAAATTTGAATTACCATTATCGTCTTTATAGAGCTTAATCGTTCCATCTTCTTGGTCAGTAAAAGTAATAGTAAATTTGCCTAATTCTACATTACTTGGGACTGATAAATTAAGGTTCAAAATGTCACCAGTACGCTCATACAGCGCAGTAATACCGCAATTTATTTTATCCACGTCTCGTACTTCCTCCGCTGGTGGGCAGGGAAGATATCCTCCAAGATAAAACTTAATTACACCACCAAACGATGTGTTTTTGATTTTATAAGTACGATTTCCTGATGTTAATATACTTTTAGTACTTCCATCTGGGTATGTGATTGTAAGTGTATTTAAATATTGAGTAGATGTGTGGACTGTGTATTCTTCAGGACCACCGCTAACATCCAATTCTGGACAACCTACGTAATCAGCTGGACCAACATTATCTTCTTTTTTTACTGTATACCAATTAACATAAATACTTCTCCCAAGCGATTGACCAACTATTGGCTGTGGATAAAATACACATCCACCACCTATCATAACTTGATCTCGAAGCGGATCATTAATATCGGTAATAAAATATCGTTCATTTTTTTCAAATGCGGATTGAGGTACTTGCCATGATTTTGAAACTGGCTTTCCATTTTCAATAAATATTGCTTTAATTTCTCCACCACCACATGGGTCATTTTGATTTGATGGCTTATATTTAAACGATATTAAATCATTAAAATCACAATCATTTACGTAGCTACTAGTACCAGAATTTGGATTAGATTGTACATTAATGTTACATGATGCCTTACAAAAACTGGATTGAATAACATATTTATGTGGAGCCCAATCATTATTATGACCTCTATTTGCTACCATCACATTCTCAACTTTATTGCCAAAAAATAGAGTTAGATCCCTTTCGCAGCCGTCGGATCTAATTATTTTGATGATTAAGGGTTCTCCATTATAGTCTTCTTTGTCAAGATCAAATTCCTTAGCACCGCTGATCTCTGTGCCAGAGCCGCTTCCTGTTTTATTTTCAATTACTGTATTTCTGCCTCTAGGCCATATTATAGTATATTTCAAACCATCAGGGATATTTGTAAATTTGTTTTTACCATCACCTAGCCTTATTTCAGATGAGGTGAATCCCCATTCCTTAAAGTTACATGGGCGTGTGACACGAAAAATCAGTCCTTCTGTCCCAAATGTATATGTGTGCACATCTGATGAACTATCGTAAATCGGCTCATTACATTGAGCGCAAGTATTAAATGTTGCTTGAGCAGAATTTAAGCATGCATCTTCTATTACAACAGTATATTCATTTAAACTAGCAGGTACATTTTCTCTTAATACAAATCGTTGTCCATTAGATTGCAATTCATTGCTATTTTCAATTGTATAAGTTCATACATAGTTATCCCCACCCGTGACAGTAACTTTTAACGGAAGGACTACACTTGACGCTCCACTTGTGATTGTCAACGAAACTTCTTTGGGACAACTTCTACAGTCTTCAGGATCTCTAAAGGGATAGACAGCCGGACATAATTTATCTTTGATAACAAAAGCGTTAATAGTAATATTTTGTACTTTACATTTTGTGTTATTTACTGTGAAAACTTTAGATTTTGTGCATCCTGATGTATTATCAGTAACTGTGACAGAATAGATAGCCGATGCAAGATTTGAAATATCTTTCGTGGTACGCACAAAGCTAGGGTTCTGAGATGATTTCCAACTATAGCTAAACAGACCTGAGCCAACCGTTACTGTAAGAACGACGCTTCCTGTGGGGCTTGAAGCGCCACCCTCGACTCCATTTGTAACTGTACCAGTTACTTCAAAATATGAGCCTTTTTTGACTGCAATTTCATGGCTTTCGATACAATCTCCACTTGTTGGAAACCACAATGTGTAAAGACCATCATTGTCAACATCAATATTACCTGAAAAATCATTTGTTTCAATAAATTGGTAATTTTGTTCCCCTTGTTTTTTATATCGTATTGTAAAAGGAAGTTCAACATCCGATGGAAAGTTTGTGATGACATAAGATATTTTTCCGATTCCGGAATCACAAATGGGCACAGAACTTAGCACGACGTGCATCTGCCCCGATAAAGTGATGCTTAATCCCAGTAGGCATATCAATAATATATTCCTCATATTAAGTTATTTACATTTTAAAATTTGCTTCAATTATTAGTTGATTATATTTTTATCAATGGTATCCATATTTATTTAATTTCCTATTTATTGAAATCATGTTGTCCTTATCTTCATTATGATAAATTATTAGTCCTCCAAAACGAATAATATCAAATACCTTAAGATCTTCTAAAAAGGTTCGTGGAACTTTGACGACAAAAATTTCTTTTAGATAATCACTGAGTGTGTTATTGTTGTAGGTATAAATATTTTTGGTATCACAGGTTTTTAATCCGTGGACGTCCTCAATCGAATCACAAATAATGTTTAAATCCTTAAGTTTCAATTTTCGTTTATGATTATTATTTTTTATCCACAATCCGATGTACTCAGCATTAGTCGTATCTATTCTAATGGCTTCAAGCATAGGGCCATCTTTCTCTGGATCCCATCGCGGGTCTTTTGTCGGATCAAAATTAACTTTTAGTAAATTTGAATAATATTTTCCGTCATTCCATCTTAGATAATAAGTGCCTTTATTTAATTCTCCCATATATGCATGAATATTAAAAGTAAAAGAATTTATTTCTCCTGATTTCACAACAGTAAAATAGCTTTCTCGACTAAAATCGGGTGAAT
>JANMMV010000682.1:0-1912 GCA_031373565.1 Saprospiraceae bacterium | reverse complement strand
TAGTATACAACATTAGCGCCGAATAATAACTATTGATAGTGCTAGGGGCTGACCCATTTCTTCTTTTGTAAAGCAGAAAGGTTTTGATATGATCATATTCTTGACCCTCATTGATGTTATTATCACGTAGATATTTTTTGAAATTTTTCAAGCAAGATAGATAGCTCTTAATTGATTTTTCAGCAAAGTTGGCATACTCCATATGTTCCCTTAATTGCTGTTGATAATTACTTGTGTTTGATATCATCATTATCTATTTTTGGGTATTAAATAATGATGCAAAGTTAGGGGCAATGATATCTCATTGCCAAGAAATAGATGGTCTATTTATATCAAAGTGAGGAGGGTTTGTTCAACGTTAGATATCCGCAATCTTGCGCAAACCCGGGATACAAATCGACCGTCTACCTTTCTAAAAACTGAGAGAATTGCTATTGTATCTGAAACACAAATCAAGAACTTTCTCCCACTTCCCAGTCTCATCCGTACTAACTTGTCCATTCGCGCACCAAACTTACTAGATCTTTCGTATTTTTATCCATTAGCGATAGCTTTTGAGTAGTCTAATAATTTGTTTCACAATGCAAAGATATATTTTAATGCCAAGATGTCAAGTTTTAATTTCAAATAAAATATTTAACTATGAGTTATATATGTAAAACTATGTATAATTCAACTATATAATTTCGTACTGCTACGAATAAATAAAATATATTTTGTGACTATTACCATCTTTAATCGTTCACAAAATATAAATTTTCGTGTTTTGGCGCGCGACGATAAGTCCTTCGATCATGGTCGTGAGACTTCACAGGTACTTCGGGAGACTCCACAGGCACTAAAACCTGGAATATGCATTAGAAAATCTATTACGAAGCTACCTTGCTGCAAATCAGAAGCTTCGCCAACTTATCTTCTGTAACTGTACTGTGTGCAGCTCTGCTGTAGCGGTGCTACTGCTGAAGCAGCACGCAGTACGCTTTTCTAATCTAAGTTGCTGATTTATTGCAATTTAACTTCTCATTACGAATTCTAATACATAAACCAGGTTGAAAAGACTCGTCAGGTACTTAACAAGACTTCACGAGTTCTTTATAAGAAAGGGGGTATGTTGGGGTAATTACGGGTTATCTACGGAGTATCTCCCTTTTTCTACCCTGTCTGTCTCGTCCTAAAATAGCTATACTGTTTCGTCCTAAAATAGCTTTATAGGTTAAACAATTAATCCTAAAACAAATATACAACTCACTTTTTCCAGATTTACATATTTGCGACATGGATCACAACTACTCAAGGAAAAGAGTGCTGCGTATGATTTTTGATGAAGCCGATAACAGGTTAATAGTTATCTAAAGCATGCCGATTCCCCATTACTAACACTAGCATTGTATACACCACCGACACCTTGTGAAGCGAAATTACACCCTGTCTTCTCCGCAAATTCCGCTGCTTCTGCCCCACATCTTATGAGGCAAGCCTTACCTTCTACATATACAGTCTCTACTCCAGTCTCCGTCTTATATGTAAATTGAAATGCATATGTAAACGACCCATCTTCAAAAGGTAATAGACAGCAATAATTTGGATTTGCTGGATTAGGGCGCATCATCCCATCCCATGCTTCGCTTTCTGCGTTTCCTTCTAAAAGCTCTCTATAATACATAGCTTGACCTGTTGAGTCTCTGATAATAAAAAATCCAAATGTGATCAAAGAATCACTGATATTGGCAGCGGTTGGCATAAAAACATCGTTGATGCCGTCACCATTGGGTGTGAATACATTGGGCACATAGACCGAATTCTGATAAATAGAGAACACTTGCGGCTCTGTACCACAACAAGATTTGTACTTCTCCAAACCTACAATATCATTTTTGTCTTGACTGCAAGCCAAATGGCAAGTGATTGATAT
>JANMMV010000664.1:0-1822 GCA_031373565.1 Saprospiraceae bacterium | reverse complement strand
CTTCACCGTACACAGTATTACTAAATTCAGATGTGTTAGTACCTGAAAATTGGCTTGACCCTATCATTACTATGATGGATAACAATCCCAATATAGGTATAGTGCAGCCTATCATTATGTCACTTGAAGATAGGCAATCGTATGAATATGCTGGTGCCGCCGGTGGTTTTATCGATAGATTTGGCTATCCATTTTGTCGTGGTCGAATTTTTGACAGGGTTGAAAAAGAGAATTCATCCTACAAGACGGACAAAGAGATTTTCTGGGCAAGTGGAGCGGCTATGGTCATCCGTACAAAACTATTTAGTACGTTAGGTGGATTTGACAATTCATTTTTTGCACACCAAGAAGAAATAGATCTTTGTTGGAGAGCTAAGAAAGCAGGCTATCAAGTTTGGGTGTGTTCGGCATCTAAGGTTTTTCACTTAGGTGGTGGTACATTAGACTATGGTACCCCTAAAAAAACATATTATAATTTTAGGAACAACTTGTTTATGCTTACCAAAAACGAGCATTTTTCAACATTACTATGGCTGCTACCTGTCAAACTTGTTTTAGATGGTATTGCCGCAATCAAATTTTTATTAGCAGGGAATTTGCAACATATAGTATCCATCCTTAAGGCGCATCTAGCCTTCTACGTCAATCTTCCCACAATTATAGAAAACAACAATCGAGATAATCAGAGCATTGCAAAGGCGCGAATAGGTCCTGATAATAGCAACAAAAGTCGATATAACGGTTCCATCGTTTTTGATTATTACGTGCGTGGTCTCAAAACTTTTAATAAAATAATGAACTAGTAGTTTGGCAAAGAATTCCTTAGATATCGTTTACGAAGACGAATACATGATAGCAGTCAACAAGCCTTCCGGTGTATTATCCATACCTGATAGATTTAACCCTTCTATTCCCAACATAGTCACCCAACTGAAACTTGTTTACCAAGACATATTACCAGTTCATAGATTAGATAAATTCACAAGTGGTATTAATTTATACGCCAAGGATACCGAAACGCATAGATTGTTGTGTATGGCATTTGAAGCGCGTGATATTGAAAAATACTACATAGCCATAGTCGATGGCATTCCTAATCCAGAATCAGGAAGAATAGATGCGCGCTTGTCTGAATCAACAGTGGTAAGAGGTAAAATGCTAGTACATAATCGTGGCAAAGAATCGATAACGGACTACAAGATTGTTTCGTCGTATAGACATTATAGTCAACTATATATAAGGATACATACTGGAAGAATGCATCAGATTAGAGTTCACCTTCAATACCTAGGTAACCCACTTATTGTGGATTCGCTTTACGGACGCCGAGATGCTTTCTATCTATCTGAAATAAAACATAAAAAATTTAATCTGGCTAAAGAGACTGAAGAAAGAGCGATTTTGAATCGACAGCCGCTTCACGCTACAAAACTTGTAATCTCCCACCCTCATACGGCCGAAAAAATAGAGATAAATGCTGCGATGCCTAAGGATATGGATGCGGTACTACAGCAAATGACAAAATGGATCAAGTAACGACAAGGTCATTTCCATAATCACACTCATGGTCCTATTCAAGCGGTAGATGCCGTTAAACTAGTTCACGGTAGAGTGATCTGCTAGGTAACCTATTAGTAATTGGTTGACGGCACCACCATAATAGCTGTGATAACGCTACATTCTTATCAGAAGGAAGTGCTTTTAGCCATAAAGATCCTTTTGGTTAATATTACTTATACATTAAAATTAATCATTATATATAAAAATGCCGTATCTTTGCGTTTGTATTTCAAAAGTTCGCATCAAAAGGATCAATCATGGT
>JANMMV010000552.1:0-4857 GCA_031373565.1 Saprospiraceae bacterium | reverse complement strand
AATCAACTTTAACCACCTTCTCCTCCTTAACCAAAAAGCTTCCATCCATAACCCTCAGCACATACGTCCCAGCCGCCAACCCACTCATATCCACATTATTATGCCCATAATAGGCTCGCTGCTGATGTACTTGCCGGCCAGAGATATTATAGAGTTCGATATAGCCACGCTCAGGGATGTACTCGCCGATCGTCACGAGGAGCATGTCTTGTACTGGATTAGGGAAGAGTGTTACTTCTGCTTGATGCTCCGCATGATCGTCGACAGCACTAGGGCCGATGGTAATATCTCGGCAGAAGGTATTAGAGCTATTCTCATTGCTGACGGTAAGACAGACCTTGTATATACCATTCTGTGCATAAGTATGATAAGGACTACGCTTAGATATCTTCGGTGATCCATCACCGAAGTCCCAGCTCCATATCTCGGGTCGGAAGTAAGATAGATCAGTAAAGCGGATCCACTTATAGTCGATGCTATCTGGCTCGTAGCGATACTTAGCGATCGGGTGATTGTCGAGACCGAGGGTGTCGCAGACTGACCCGTCGAGTGGACCGAGGCGGTAGTTGGGGAATGACGGTAAAGAGTTGAATATCTGAGTAGGCACTATCAATTTATTTTGGATCATATAGGCATCTTTTCCATTTTCATCAGGAAACTCGATCGTATGTACACTCCTTACACCACCTGGTGGTATGCAATAAATACGACCATCAGGACCAAGCGTCATTGTACTAAATATTAGATCCTCTCCAGGATCCTCAGGGTATAACTTTAATAATGAGCCATCATATGTTGCAATTATTTTTTCTGTTGCCAAGATAAGATTAGAAGTTAAATCATATTGATACATGTTTAGACCATTTGTTACATACAGATAATGATCATCGAGCGAGAACGCTACTGCCCCAAATAATATATTCTGCGGAGATATCGTTTTAAATTCCTCTCGTTGGAGCAATCCTGTACAACGATCAAATTGGTAAACTGTTAAATAAACTATCGCTTCGTTGATACCAATTGACTCTGCTGTAACATACTTACTTCCTAAAGTAGAGAAATTCCCAACGACAAAAGTTTGTCTTTGTATCACGGGTGTAACACCAGTAAAGGTGTGTTTTAATGTAACGCCATCTGGCGTATAGAGAAAAACGTAAATAGCCGTGTTGAACTCTGCGTTATGTACAATCCACCAGTCACGGCCATTCGCATGTCGACAAGCAGAAAATCCCCCTTGAAAAAATCCATCTAGCAAGGTCTTTTCCTTATATAAAACCAAACCATCCGGATATTGACTATCAAATCTAACTTCGCTAGTTAATAATCGAGTCGTTCGATATGTATCGAACGTATCCGTACTGGGATTGGTCCGCAAAATACTAAAAATGATAAATTCATTAGGAACGAAGGAAGGGAGCATCATTACTCCCTTCCTAATCGGAAACCCAGTGACCCAATCAGTGCCATCTGGCAAATAATTTTTGAGATTCCAGTTTTCCCAATATCCGCCGTAAGAAATCGTATCAAGCCCGGGTATTGCCATATGTTTACCATTATGCACTGACATACCACTGCTATACATTAGCAATTTACCTGCGTTGTCACTGATCGAAGTAGCAGTACCATCCATATCTAGTGTTATCGAGCTATCATATACAAAAGTAAAAGGTTCAGTTTGAAAATTACCCAGCATTGTACCCCATTGCCATCCATCAAAAACGCCGTTGACGGAACTCCCTCCTATTATCCAGGTATTGTCAAATTGCTGACTACTAAGGCTTGATGTAAAAATCAAAACAATGGCTATTATTCTCATCTGACAACGATTATTTTCTTAACTATCCTTTCGCCATTTGCCATAATGGCTTCCAAGAACAACAAAGAATTATTCAAATCAAGCAAGTCAATAGACTTACTCTGAATTTCGTCTTTACTAATGATTCGCAATAGCTGTCCATCTATTCCCAATATGTTGATTTGCTCGATTCCCTTTACATCTGCTATCTTAATTTGACCAAAAGTGGGATTAGGTTGAAGATCAAAATTGTTGTTATGTACGACTTGATTTTCAGATGATTTTGCCCTAAGAGAAGGACTATTACAATTGTCGGCAAAATCTTCTGCCACATATAAGTCTGTGCCTATCAATAATGCTCTTGATCTATGTACGGCTTCACCATATTTAAGGGGACACGAGTTAGCGATGGACAATAGCGAACTGATATTGGCTGAAGTCAAAGGAGCTTTGCCTAGTATATGACTTACAAAAATCTGGTAATACTCTTTTAAAGCCACATGATGATGATATCCAATAGGTAGATTATTGACAATATTGGTAAAGGCAGCGATCTTATTTTGGCTATTTGTCTGATCAGACATCTGAAGCAAATTTAAAGCAGCCACTTGTTGGCTATAAACTGAATCCATAACTAATCTATAGATTGAGTCCTGCGATGTGGTACCTTTAAGCTGTGCTGCGACATTCTTAAACCTGTTTAGTAAGAGTTCACTTTTTGTAAGCTGAACATCTAGTGACTTAGCCGTTTTAAATAGACTTCCCTCCATTCTACTTGCATTTGCATAACTAGCGATTGAAGTATTATGTATATTGTTATATGCCGTATTTAATTTATTACTCACTATACGGTAGTAAGGCGAACTACGAAGGACATAGTACAAAAATGACATAGACTCTACATAATTCAATTCATCATAATCTGAAAGGCCAGTCGTAAGCGACACTATATTTTCAAGTGCTTCTATATCATATAAATACCCTAAACTACTATATCCTTCAACAGGGAGATAATCTCCATTACCGTCACTATTTGTCCATGATCCAGGCCATTGTGGTGGAAAAATATATGGATTAGGATTAGTCGGCGCTGGATCTAGCGCATCACAAACACCGTCGCCATCGCTATCAACGCCAGTAGGAATGCATGGATTGAGCGGATCGGGGTCAACAGTATCACAGATGCCGTCATTATCAGAATCATAACCGATCGGGTTACACGGTGAGGTTGGGTCTGGATCGATGGGGTCACAAATTCCGTCGCCATCGACATCCAAAGCTATCGGAAGACATGGGTCGTTAGGATGTGGATCGAGCGGATCGCAAATACCATCACCGTCTCGATCCAAACTTGCTGGATAGCACGGGCCTAAATTAGCTATGGAATCAGGGGGGCTCAATGGGACATTATTGCCAATCGTACTCCCAGGAATGCCAGGTAATTTTATACCACATTCATTGCTGCAATCATTCGGTGCTGTACCTGTTGGGTCAGGTCGAAACCAATCATTAGCTTGAAAAATTGGTTCTATAAGAACTGGCCTCATGGCTCCTAATGCTTGGCTACCTTGAGAGTTTCTAAATGTGAATCGATTGAGAATAGGTTCTGATCCTAACAATGTCCCTTTGCTTGTGCCGCCCTTCCATCTATTACCTTTATGAGCATTTTCACCAATCATCGCTTGCTCGAGCGTCAACCCACTACCTGAAAAGGTCGATACATTAAGCGATGATACCGGGTTTGTACCATAAAATTGTAACCCTTCTAATGAAGTATTGAACGAGTTGCAGCAAAATGAGTTCCCACCCAGTCCATTAGACATCTTCATTTGAGAAAAGTTGGTATTCTCAGAAGTAAATACATTACCTTTATAATAGGACATCAGATTGTATGTTGTGCCAACAGGATTTGCAAACCCATTTCCTGAAAATTCGTTGCTTAGGAATTTAACGTTGTATGATCCATTAAGCAAAACTGTGGAACCTTCAAAAAATTTGTTAGATTGGATCAAGTAAGCATCTGGCTCAATGCCATTGTTCCCACTTGTTGCGTAGTAAACTCCATATTTACCTCCATAAAATTGATTCGTAAAAATTTTTAATTTTCTATGCACTATGTTTTCAAATCTAAGACCATAAGTAAAGCCTCTTATCTCTGGGTTAAATTGAAAAGTACAAGTAATATCAAGCATATTCTTAATTATTACGCCGGTTTTTAGACCTAAAGCTGAGTTATGTCTAATTCTATTGCTAATTATTGAAATTGATGTGCCTTTTGTAAAAATTATCTAAGGATATAGCGTTATCGCCTACGTCAAAAGTATTATTTGCTAGAAGAATATTAGATCTTCTTCTTTGTACTCCACTATTTTGAGTATTTATTCCTAAACTACAGTCTTTAAAAATTTGATTTTGGATTGTAAAACCATTGACATCGTTTAAATAGATTCCTGTCGAAAGATTTAAAAAATCGTTTTTTTTCGTTATCGAAAACGGAAAATTTACGCTGCCATTGTTGTAAATAGAAACCGCTTTAATTCCCAAAGAACCATTCTGAAATGTACAACCCGATATTGTAGTACTAGATCCTCCCATTATAGATATGCCGACATCATTTCCATCAAAAGTCACTTCGTTGAAAAACCTATTCTCCGGAGCACTAACACCTATCTCGCATCCACTTATTGTTGAACTTGAAATGGACACATTCCCTCCTCCAACGCCAGTTTTTGCATTATCTATCGTAGAGCCTTCAATTATAACATTACAGAAGTTCGTGGAACGAATTCCTTTCCATTTAATTGGGCCACACGATTTTAACAAGCAATTTGTTAGACGCAACGAAGCGCCAAGATTCGGAGCTGGGAACGGAAAAAATGATTGATTAAGTTCTATACCTTTATTGTTTACAAACAAAAGAGTGCACCTAACAAAATGTAGGCTTGAGAAAAATTGCAAATTTAAATCTCCCCCAAAAGTTATTGTGGCATCTGATATAGTAGTACCATCTATATTTAGAAAAAAGGGGCAATCTGAGATTGTTAATAAGTCAACTGCTGTAC
>JANMMV010000551.1:0-3184 GCA_031373565.1 Saprospiraceae bacterium | reverse complement strand
TGCTTGTCATAACTTTCATCGTACAGATAGAAAGTATATCGGCCCAGGCGATTACACATCAAACATCGGTGCCCGGTGGTCCAACTAATATCACTATCAAGACCGCTTACCCGATGCTTAAAACTGCTAAATTGATCGGTTTTTTCGCTGATCAAAACTATATAGTGGATACTATTCCTGCTTACACACACACCATCAAGTACACAAATCCCAAAGGTCTTAACCAAGGACTCTATTACTTGGCCTTTTCTGAAAAAGATATTATACAATTGGTTTTGGACGATGATCAGACATTTGAAGTGTACGTAGATTTTAGAGACTTTTTAAATACAATCAAAATAACTGGACACGAAGACAATAAACTCATGTATCAGACGGCAAAGTGGGAAAGTATCATCCAGCCAGAGCTTGCAGCAGCTTATAATGCACTAAAAAATGCTACACCAAAAACACCAGAATACGCCCTTGCAAAGGAAAATAAAATAGCACTGGAGTTAAAGAAACAATTTTATATAGACAGTATTTTGATCAAAAACCCCAAATCTCTTTTTGCCAAATATAAGAGTGGTGGTCAAAATCCAATGTTGAAGGAATCTCTTCCCGAAAATCTTCAAGTAGCACAATACCGTAAGGAATTCTGGGATATGGTTGATTTTAGTGATCTTAGACTATTGTACACACCCATGATTCATAATAAACTCAAGAGATATTTAGGTAAGGATCTCACCCCACAGCACCAAGATAGTATCATATCATCGGCTCATCATTTGTTTGATAAAGTGATAAATCATAAAGAATACTATAAGTTTTTTGTCAATTGGCTCCTATTTCAATACGAGCCTGGCAAAAGTACGATCATGGACGCAGAAGCCGTGTTTGTGGATATAACACGTACCTATGTTACACCAGAAAGAGCCTTTTGGGCTGATAATGAAGTCGTCAAAACCATTTTAAAACGAGCTGACGAAATGGCTCAAAGTCGGTTAGGATATCCCGCACCCAATGTCATTTCCACTGCTCCGGACGGTACAACCAAAGAGCTCTTAGCATTGAAAGCTGACTATATCATCGTGTACATGTATAATCCAGACTGCGAACATTGCCAAGAGCAATCACCCAGATTACTTGATTTTTATCATCAGAATAGGGGTAAAGTTGATGTTTTTGCTATTGCGATTGATACTGATCAAAAAAAATGGACAGACTACATAGCCAAAGTGGGTATGGATTGGACAAATGTCATGGATCCAACCAATAGATCAATTTATGGCAAATATTGGGTGGACGTCACACCTGAAATGTATCTTATCAATAAAGAGAGAAAGATCATTGGTAAAAATCTTAAAGCTTTTCAAATACAAACGGTAATCGATCGAGACAAAAAAGAGAAAAACAACTAGTCATTTTCTAATTATAGCCTTCTACAATTATGTTTAATTTCAAATCGTCTAATAGAGAAGATGCCTACAGAAAACTGGCCTTCAATGGTGAGTTAAATTATCTAAATAAGGATGAGTACGGGGTAAAATCCTATCTCGAAGAGTTCGAATTATTTAAACATTCGGGCGGAAAGATTGAATACCTATGCCAAAAAAAATCATCCTCTCTCGAGTACGAAAGCAATGTATTTGATTATGAATATACCATCAGTACAGGGAAATCGTCAATGACAATACGCCAATCAGTCTACTTTGTAAACAGTAAATCCCTCGATTTACCAATATTTATAATGAAGCCAGAAGGGCTGATGAATAAATTGGCTACCTACTTTGGTATAGACGACATAGATTTTGAAGACCATCCAGCATTTTCAGATAAATACTATCTCAAAGGCGAGGATGAAGAATTTATTAGACACCATTTTGATCAGCCCATATTGAAATTTTTTTCAACGACAGCTGGGTGGACGGTCGAAGCATCCAACTATTATCTGATTTTCTATAGAAATGGTGAGTTGATACCTGAAGAAGCATTATTCGATTTTTACAATACAGGAGAAGGCATTTACAACCTGTTCCGAGAAGTTGATTGATTTAGTACAATTTGAATAGTTCTACGCAATACTTAAAACAATCACTGATCCCTTTTTCATCATGTTACATTGCATTCACGATCGGCATGTGGACACAACGTCAAATCTAAAGGGACCTATGCCAAAATATGGGCGGCACATTTAATTGTGCGATTAATCCTATTGGCATCAGAAAAATCATCATCAGTCAATAACAAATCCCCGTTGACACCGTGATTGTAAAATAATCATAACTCATTCTAAACTCAGACCACTTTCTAGCTTCTACTGCCATTCTCCTAAATCATTAGAAAATGACGTAATGTCAGCCTTTGTGTCGTTTTTACATCCTTTTCTCATCTATTACATACATTTTGACAGAATAATGGGTCGGTAAATCCATTGGCATACAGATTGACATATAGATATTGTATTCACAATTACGAAAAAATATAATAAAAAAAATATGGGTAAAATCATAGGTATAGACTTAGGAACAACCAACTCCTGTGTGGCCGTGATGGAAGGTAATGAGCCGGTAGTCATCGCTAACGAAGAAGGTAGAAGAACAACGCCATCAATCGTAGCCTTTCTTGATAACGGAGAGCGAAAGATAGGCGATCCAGCCAAGCGTCAAGCGATCACGAACCCTACACGAACTATCGCATCTATAAAGAGATTTATGGGTAACCGTTTTTCAGAAGTAGGAATGGAATCAGGTAGAATGGCTTACAAAACAGTCAAAGGAGACAATGACACTGTTAGAGTTGACATAGATGGACGCTTATACACACCACAAGAGATTTCTGCGATGGTTCTTCAGAAAATGAAGAAAACAGCTGAAGATTTCTTAGGACAAGAAGTAACATCTGCTGTCATCACAGTACCAGCGTACTTCAACGATTCACAACGACAAGCAACAAAAGAAGCAGGCGAAATTGCAGGCCTTAAAGTAGAGCGTATCATCAATGAGCCTACCGCAGCTGCCTTGGCTTATGGACTAGACAAAAAATCACAAGATTCTACTATCGCGGTTTTTGACCTCGGTGGTGGTACTTTTGATATCTCAATTCTCGAACTAGGAGACGGTGTATTTGAAGTAAAATCTACCAACGGTGACACGCACTTAGGTGGTGACGACTTCGATCAAGTGATCATCGACTGGTTAGCGGC